>JBOHWH010000042.1:0-20245 GCA_050736695.1 Binataceae bacterium (SeqCode)
ACTTCCTCAGTCTTGGCCCCTGCCTCGTGCTCTCGCAGCACCCCGATGATCTGTTCTTCGCTGAAGCGGCTTCCTTTCATCCTCCGTCTCCTTTTCAGGCGACGGACTCTACCTCATTTCGGCGGAGGTTTCGGGGTGCAGGCCACTCTTGATCGATCTTCTCCTTCGGAATCGATACCAGATGTTTTTCCTGCGGTCGAACTCGGACATATCAGCGTTTCGGAGTTCGTCGCGGAGCGGTCTTCTGCTTGATCGCCGGTGAATCTGAATTCGCTTTGGACATGCTTCCACTTTCCTGAAGCAAGCGGCACACGCCTAGCGGTCACACGCCTTATATGAGTTCCGCAAACGGATCGTCGTCGTGACGGCGGTTATGCCGATAGGTGAACTCGCTCAAGTACAACGGGAAGTACCCTCTCGATACTTTATGATAGCTGCCCATAATGCCGCGCCGTAGCTCGGCGGATACCAGGTGATCAAGAAGTGGCTCAGCTATCGCGAACGCGATTTGCTCGGCCGCGACCTCTCGCCCGCCGAGGTCAGTGAAGTTACCAACATGGCGCGCCGCATCGCGGCGATCCTGCTGCTCGAACCCGCTCTCGATGCCAACTATCGCGGGGTCATCGCTGCGACTTATCCGTGGCCGTCCGCGGAGCATGCGGTCGCGCCTACTTCGTGAGAGGCCTGCGTGCCGGTGGCGCCTTCCGGGGGTGAGGGTGTGGCTATTCCTTAAATCCCATTCGCGAGGCGACGCGGGCCGCCGCGATTGCGAGGGCCGGCGCGTGCGTGCCCATCAGGGCGAAGCGGGGGTCGGTGGTCTGGCCCCTTACGTAGCGGACGTAAATCTGCTCGACGACGGTTGCGTTCTTCCAATGCGCCCACGCCCAGTAGTATGCGATATGGCTCAGATCGCGTCCGGTCCGTTTGGCATAGCGCTCGATCAATTCGTCGCGCGTCATGAAGCCCTTGCGCAACGTATGAATCTCGCCCTGGCTGGTCTCGAGCAATTCGGGCGGGTCGGTGTTGTCGCGCCAGTAGTTGAGCGCGATTCCCACATCGACCAGCGGATCGCCGAGCGTGGACATCTCCCAATCGAAGACGCCGACAATCTTTCCGGGATCGTGCGAATCGATCATCACGTTGTGCAGGTAAAAATCGTTATGGATAATCGCGGGCGGCTGCACCGGCGGCGTATTCTCGACGAACCACGCGCCGAGTTTTTCCATCAGCGGCACTTCGCGGGTCTTGGCCGCCTCCCACCTTTTCATCCATCCGTTGGTCTGCCGGACCAAAAACCCTTCCGGCCTGCCGAGAGTCTCGAGGCCGATCGCGCGGTAATCGACTCCGTGGAGGCTGGCGGCGGTATCGATAAATCCCGCGGATAGTTTGCGCAGCGAGGCGGGATCCTGCGGCAGTTCGTCGGGCAGCGGCTGGCGGTTTTTGATCACGATTCCGTTGCGCCGCTCCATCACGAAAAACGGCGCGCCGATAATCGACACGTTGTCGCAAAAGAGCATCGCGCGTGGCGCGGGCTGGAACGCCTGCCACAGCCGCGAGAGCACCTTGAACTCGCGCCCCATGTCGTGACCGCCGACAGGCAGCGGTCCAAACGGCGGCCTGCGCATCACCCATTCCTCACGGGTTCCGGAATTTCCGCCGAAACGCAGCAGGTAGGTGAGATTGGAATGTCCGCCGCGAAACTGCTTGACGCTCAGCGGGCGCCCGGCGCCGGGCAGCTTGTCCTTCAACCAGGCTTGCAGTTTGGCCCAGTCGAGTTGTTCTTCGTCGCGGACTTCGCCGTACTCGGGCAGGATTTCGATCTCTTCGGCCATGATGAATTAATTTATCCCAGCCTGAACTATTAGTCTATTTCGCTAGTTGCCGGCGCTGGACCAAACGCAAAAGAACGAACGCCCGCGCCACAGCGGCGCGGGCGTTCGATACCTCAACTGCTATTGGATTACTTCCATTTGCGCAGCTCGCGGCGCGCGATGGTCTGGCGATGCACTTCGTCGGGACCGTCGGCGATCCGCAGCGAGCGGCCTTCACGCCACATCCGGGCAAGTGGGTAATCGTCGCTGACTCCCGCGGCGCCGTATAGCTGGATTGCGCGGTCGAGCACGCGCATCACCATGTTCGCGCACTGCACTTTGATCATCGAGATCTGCTGGCGCGCCTCTTTTTTGCCGAAGGTGTCCATCTGCCAGGCCGCGTTCATCACCATCAGGCGCGCGGAATCGACCTCGATTCGCGAGTCCGCGATCCATTCCTGGATATTCGCCTTGTCGGCGAGCAGGCTGCCGTGAGTGAACCGCGTATTCGCGCGCTTGCACATCAACTCGATCGCGCGTTCGGCGGTTCCGATCGTGCGCATGCAGTGATGGATTCGGCCGGGGCCGAGCCGCGCCTGCGAAATCGCAAAACCGTCGCCCTCGCGTCCGAGCACGTTGGTAATCGGCACGCGGCAGTCTTTATAAATAATCTCGCAATGTCCGCCGCCTCCGGTATGGCCCATCACGGGCACCGGGCGGACAAGATTGAACCCCGGGGTGTCGGTCGGGACGATAATCTGGCTCGCGCGGCGATGCGATTCCGCCTCGGGGTCGGTTACCACCATCGCGACTGCGAAGCTCGAGCCGATCGCGTTGGAGGTAAACCACTTGTGGCCGTTGATCACATAGTCGTCGCCGTCGCGAACCGCGCGCGTCTTAAGGAGCGTCGGATCCGAGCCCGCGGTGTCGGGCTCCGTCATCGAAAAGCACGTGCGCATCGTGCCTTCGAGCAGGGGTAACAGCCACTTTTGCTTCTGCTGCTCGGTGCCAAACTCAGTCAGGATTTCCATGTTGCCGGTGTCGGGCGCCATGCAGTTGAAGGCGCGCGCGCCGAGCGGGCTGCGTCCCATGATCTCGCATAGCGGGGCGTACTCGTAGTTCTTGAGTCCGGCGCCGTATTTTTCGTCGGGCAGAAAGAGGTTCCAGAGCTTTTCCGCTTTGGCCTTCTTCCTGATGTCTTTCATTACTGGATGTTCTTCGTGGGAGTCGGCGCGCTCCTGCGTGATCACAACCTTCTCGGCCGGATAGACGTACTGGTCCATGAAGGCGCCGACGCGTTTGCGCAAATCCTCGGTTTTCGGGCTAAGCGAAAAGTCCATCTCTCATCCTCACGGGTATGGTGATTTATCAGACAACACATAACCCAGATACGAAAAAAATAGAAGTGCGTGCGAGGCTCGCGCCGGTCAGGGTCCGGAGCACCAGCGCGCGGCATTGCGCCGCCGAGCGGTCTCGCCTAACCTCTATTCGATGCTTCGGCGTGCCGCTATCTTGATGCTTGCGCTCGCGATGCTTGCCACCACCGGCGGGATCGCCGGGGCCGCAGTGCGCACGGCAGCCGCCGTCAGATGCTGTTCGAATTCGTGTCCCGCGCCGATGTCGCACACTGGCGATGCCGCGCGATGCTGCCGTATCGCGCCGACGGCGTACCAATCCGCGCAGACCGTTAGCGCGGTGCCCAAGCCGGTCCGGACCTCGTATGCGGCGGCGTTCTTCGCCCTGCCTCCCGCGCCGCAGCGGCGGATATCCGCGATGATAGCACGCTGCGGTTCTCCGCCCGGAGAATCGCCGTCGCCCGTGCGGCTCTGCTCGTTCCAGATTTGATTCGCCTCTTGATCATCGTCTCTGCGCGATAGCTCGCGCCGGCGCGTCCACGCGCGCGGCGAGTATCGCATTCGAGAATTCTCGTCCGCGCGCGATCGCGTGCGACGAGCCAGACCATGCGATGGATGAATCGAGATGGCGCCGAAAAACAATCCGCGACGTTGGAAACTTTGTTGGACGATCGCGATCGCGATCGTAATCGGTATCGCGTCCGCAAACGGAGCCGCATCTGAATCCGGCAATCCGCCTATAGGAGCGCCGGCCGCGGTTGACGCGCTGGTCGCGGAGGCGATGCGCTCGAGTCCGGAGATCGCGGCGGCGCGCGGTCATTACCTGGCGGCGACGCGGGTGCCGAGACAGGTTTCGACACTGCCCGACCCGGAAATTTCGTTCCAGCATCTCACGGTCGGAAGTCCGCAACCGTTCTCCGGCTACGAATCGAGCAACTTTTACTACACCGGGTTTGGCTTTTCGCAAGAGATTCCGGGCCCGGGAAAACTCGGGCTGCGAGCCGAGCAGGCCAGGAGAGACGCCGAGACCGCCGGCGAAAACGCGATCGCAGCTCGCCGCCGAGTGGCCGAAAAGGTGCGCGAAGATGCGTTCAATCTGTTTTTTCTGACTCGCGCGCGCGGCCTGCTTGAAACCACGCAATCCGATCTATCCGCGATCGCGAGTGCCACCGCCGCGCAATATCGCACCGGCACCGCGCAGCAGCAGGATGTGCTGAAGGCGCAGCTCGCGATGACCGCGATACTCAAAGATCTTGAGATGAATCATGACGATATCGAGGCGGCGGAGGCGAACCTGAAGGCGATGCTTGGGCGCGAGCAGGATTCGCGCGATATCGAAATCGCCGACGTCGAGCCGACCGAGCTTAAGCTCACTGACGCGCAAATCGCGCAGGCCGCCGACGCCGGCTCGACTGATCTCAAAATAGCGCAAACCGCTCTGGCGCGCAGCGAGAACGCACTCGAGATGGCGCGTCGCGACTACTGGCCCGATTTCGAGGTTGGCTACATGTACCAGAAGACGGGACCGGGCTTCGGCGATTACTACATGTTGACCGTCGGCGCGAAAATTCCCCTCTACTTTTGGCGCAAGCAGACGCTCGCGGTCGAGCAAGCGGCGCTCGAGAAGGAATCCGCTCGAAGCCAGCTTCGCGCCACACGACTCGAGACGCTCTCGGATCTGCAGGCCGCGATGGTCTCGATACGCACCCAATCGCGGATCGTCGCGATGTACCGCGACGGGCTGATTCCGCAGGCGGAGGCGACGATGAACTCGGCGCGCGCCGCGTATCGCACCGGCAAGGTCGATTTCCAGACGATGCTCTCGGCGGTTACTGGGGTACTCGAGCTGCGCGAAGGCTATTTCCGCGCGATCGCGGACCATGAAATCGCGGTCGCGCGTGTGCGGCAGATTATCGGAGACCAATCATGAAGCGCGGGATCGTCGTAGCCGCCTTCGCGGCCGTCATTATGTCAGGTGCGCTATCGCCGCGCGCGGCGCTTGCGCAGCCGCCGCATCTGGTTCCGATCGAGGTCTCACCGGAGCGCCGCCAGATGATCGGGCTTAAGCTGGCGACCGTCGAGGATCGCGAAGTCGCCGATCGAATCGACGCTACCGGCACGGTCGAAGCTGACGAGCAGCGCGAAAGCTATGTCCAGACGCGGTTTCCCGGATGGATCCGGCAGGTCTTCGCCAATCAGAACTGGCAGTGGGTGCGCAAAGGCGAGCCGCTGTTTACGATTTACAGTCCCGACCTGCTAAACGCGGAAAACGAATATCTGATCGCGCTCGGCGAGAGCGCGCAAGTGAAAGACAGCACGGTTGCGGGAGTCGCCGGAGGCGCCGCGACTGTCGTCTCGTCGGCGCTCCAGCGGCTGCGTCTGTTCGGCGTACCCGCGCGTGAGATCCACCGCCTCGAACGCGAGAGGACGGTTCGCGACGCGATCGAAATGGACTCGCCGGCGACTGGCTATATCGCCGATCGCGCTGCGCTGCCGAATATGTACGCCGACCCCTCGACGCGGCTGTACACCATCGCGAATCTCGATCGGGTGTGGGTTTACGCCGCGGTGTTTCAGGATCGGCTGAGCGAAATCCATCCTGGCGATCCGGTCGCGGTGCGCGTCGATTCATACCCGGGCCGGGTTTTCAACGGCAAGGTCGATGCCATCTGGCCCTCGATCGACGCCGCCACGCGTACCGCGCGAGTGCGTTGCGCGCTCGCGAACCAGGACGCGATGCTGAAGCTCGGGATGTTCGTGCAAGTCGCGCTCGCGCCCAGGCTCGGCCGCGCGCTCGTGATCCCGGCGTTAGGCGTGTTGCAGACCGGAAAGCACAATATCGTGTTCGTCGATCGCGGCAGTGGCTACCTTGATCCGGTCGAAGTCGAGCTGGGCGCGCGGGTCGGCGATATCTTTATCGTCCGCAAGGGGCTTCACGCGGGACAGCGAATAGTCAGTTCAGCGAATTTCCTGATCGATTCCGAAAGCCAACTGCAAGCCGCGATCGGAGGTTACACTCCTCCGCCTCCAGGCTCGACACAGCAGGCAGTCGCCGCGGACCGCGGCGCACGGAGACCGGCCGCCGTGCTTGCGATGACGACCGACCCGGCGCCGCCCGCGCGCGGCAAAAATGCGGTCAACGTCACGCTTGCCGACGCGACGGGAAATCCGATCGCGGGCGCCACCGTGCAAGTCACTTTCTACATGGCGGCTATGCCCTCGATGGGTATGGCTGCGATTCGCGTGTCTGCGACGCTCGCCGATGAGGGCGGTGGAAAATACACGGGCGATCTGACGCTCAGCGGCGGCGGCGCCTACGCCGTTACAATCTCCGCGCAAAAAGACGGCCGCACTATCGCGAATCAACAAACCCGCCTTTCGGTCTCCGGACCGATGGCGATGTAACAGGGGAGCGCGGACGATGATCGAAAGTATAATCGATTCGTGCAACCGCAACCGCTTCCTGGTCTGCCTTGGGGTGATTGCGATCGTCCTCGCCGGCGGATGGTCGCTCGAGCGCGTGCCGCTCGACGCGCTGCCCGATATCTCCGACGTGCAGGTGATTATCCATACCAAGTGGACGGGCCAGCCGCCGCAGGTGATCGAGGATCAGGTGACCTATCCTATCGTCACCACGATGCTCGCAGCGCCGAAGGTCAAGGCGGTGCGCGCGCAAACGATGTCCAACGATTCGTACGTGTACGTCGTTTTTCATGACGGCACCGACCTCTATTGGGCGCGCTCGCGGGTGCTGGAATATCTGCAACAACTGGCAGGCCGGCTGCCCGCCGGCGTCTCGCCGGTAATCGGCCCCGACGCGACCGGCGCGGGATGGATTTACGAATACGTGCTCATCGACCGCACGCATCGTGAAAGTCTGGCCGATCTACGCGCGCTGCAGGATTGGAAAATCCGCTACGCGCTCGAGACGGTGCCCGGCGTTGCCGAAGTCGCGACGATTGGCGGTTTCGTGCGCCAGTATCAAGTCAAACTCGATCCGAACCGGATGCTCGCGCTCAGGGTTCCGCTCCAAACCGTGATCGACAAAATCCGCGCGAGCAACAACGAGGCCGGCGGACGAACGATCGAGATGTCGGGCGCCGACTACCAGATTCGCGGCCTCGGCTATATCCATTCGCTCGCCGACCTTGAAAATATCCCGGTCGCCGATCACGACGGCACACCAATTCTAATTCGCGATCTCGGCATCGTGAGTTTCGGGCCCGATCTGCGTGAGGGTGCCGCCGACTGGAACGGCGAAGGCGAGGCGGTCGGCGGAATCGTCGTGATGCGCGACGGCGAGAACGCTCTGACCGT
Source organism: Binataceae bacterium (SeqCode) (assembly GCA_050736695.1). GTDB lineage: Bacteria > Desulfobacterota > Binatia > Binatales > Binataceae > JBARDN01. Next base: position 7,484 of record JBOHWH010000042.1, read on the forward strand.
GATCAAGGGTGTGAAGGCGCGTATTGCGGAGGTGCGAAAGACTCTCCCCCCGGGAGTCGAGATCAGGACGGGCTACGACCGCGCCGGGCTTATCAGCGACTCGATCCGGACCCTGCGCCGCGCCCTGATCGAAGAAGCGATAATCGTGAGTCTGGTGATTATCGTGTTCCTGTGGCACTTCCGCTCGGCGCTGATTCCCATCATCACGATCCCGCTCGCGCTGCTTGCGGCGTTCATCCCGATGTACTTCCTGCGCGTGAGCTCGAATATCATGTCGCTCGGCGGCTTCGCTCTCGCTATTGGCGTGCTGGTCGATGCATCGATCGTGATGGTCGAAAACGGTCATCGCCATCTCGGCGAATGGTTCGCCGCGCGCGGCGGTGACCGCTCATCCGCTCCTGAAGCCGGCGGACGTGATCGCGTATTGCTGGGCGCAGCGAAACAGGTCGGACGCCCGATCTTTTATTCGCTGCTGATTATCGTGGTTTCGTTCCTGCCGGTGTTTCTGCTGGAAGCGCAGGAGGGAAGGATGTTCCGGCCGCTGGCGTGGACCAAGACCCTGGCGATCGCGTCGTCTTCAATCCTCGCGGTGACGATAGTGCCGATCCTGATGGTGTGGCTGATTCGCGGGCGCATTCGGCCGGAACGTGAGAATCCGCTCTCACAATTTTTCCAGATGCTGTATCTCCCGGTGATTACATGGTGCCTGCGGCATCGCGCGATCACGATCATCGCGAACCTCGCGTTTCTGGCTGTCACTCTTCCGCTCGTATTCAGGATCGGCAGCCAGTTCATGCCGCCGCTGTTTGAAGGGTCGATGCTCTTCATGCCCACAGCGCTGCCGGGAATCTCGATCACTTCGGCAACTGATCTGTTGCAGAAGCAGGACCGGATCATCCGAAAATTTCCCGAGGTCGAGAGCGTGTTCGGAACTGTCGGCCGCTCCGACAGCGCCACCGACAACGCTCCGATGGAGATGTTCGACACCACGATCATGCTGAAGCCGCGAAGCCAGTGGACCGCCGGCACGACTTACAACAGCCTGGTCGCGGCGATGGATGCGAAGCTGCACTTTCCGGGACTTGCGAACACCTGGACTATGCCCGTAGAAAATCGGCTCGACATGGAGCTGACCGGAATCAAAACTCCGGTCGGGCTCAAGATCCAGGGACCGAATCTCGGCGGGATTCAGCATATCGGAGCCGAGGTGGAGGAAATTCTGGGCGGCGTGGCCGGCACGCGCGGGGTGTTTGCCGAACGCGCGTCGCAGGGCTTTTACATCAATATCGCAGTGAACCGCGCAGTCGCGGCGCGTTATGGATTGACGGTTGATGACGTTCAGACGGCGATCTCATCGGCGATTGGCGGCGACAATGTCTCGACCGTGATCGACGGCCGCGCGCGCTACCCGGTAAGCGTGCGTTACCTGCGGGACTATCGCGGCAACCTGGATGCGCTGCGCGGCGTTCTGCTCGCAACGCCGTCGGGAGCGCAGGTTCCGCTTGGCGAGGTCGCGTCGCTCACGCTCGCGCCGGGACCGACGATGATCCGGGACGAAGATGGAGAGCTGACCGGCTACGTCTATGTCGATCTATCGACCAGCGATTACGGCGGTTACCTGGGCCGTGCGCGCAAAGAGCTCGGCCGCCGTCTAAAGCTGCCCACCGGCTATTCGATCAAGTGGTCGGGGGAGTATGAATTTGAACTGCGCGCGCGGCGCAGCCTCACGATGATTTTGCCCATCGTCTTCGCCGCGATTTTTGTGCTGCTGTACATGCTGTTCGGCTCGGTTCCGGAAACACTCGTGCTGCTGTTTCCGTGCTTCTATGCACTGACCGGCGGACTGCTATTGCAGTGGCTATTAGGTTACGACTTCAGCGTTGCGGCCGCGGTCGGATATATCGATCTGTTCGGGATCGCGGTCGAGACCGGCGTCGTGATGGTAATCTACCTCGAGGAAGCGCTCGACCAGCGGCTTGCCCAGGGGCCGGTCGATGACGCCGCGATCGAGGCGGCCGCGATCGACGGAGCTGTGCATCGCCTGCGCCCCAAGCTGATGACGGTCGCGGTGGTGATGCTGAGCTTGGCGCCGATATTGTGGGAGTCGGGAATCGGCGCGGACGTGATGAAGCCGATCGCGGCGCCGATCGTCGGCGGGATGGTGACCTCGACGATTCACGTGCTGATCCTGGTGCCGGTGTTCTTCGCGATAATGAAAGAGCGCGCGCTTCGGCGCGGCACGCTGCGGGCGCATAACGCGCTGGCGCCACCGGCACGCGATATGGTAGCAGGTATTCAACCGACCTAACGGGTGTAAGGCATGGAACTGGCCAAACAATTTGTCGATGTGGGCTTCTTCACCAACCGGATCGAGGAGCTGCGCGCATTTTACACTGAGCGGCTGCGGCTTCCGTTCGAGGAGATTTTGCCGGTCGGCGGCGGCGTGCGGCAGCATCGCTTTGGCCTGCTCGGCTCGGTGTTGAAGCTGAATGATTCGCGCGACCCGCTGCCTGCCCGCGTCGCGGGCGGTTACTTGCGCGTCACGATCGCCGATCGGCGAACGCCGATACCGATGCGGATGGCCGATCCCGACGGCAACGATATCGAGCTTGTTCCGAGCGGGCAGCGCGGGATAGGTCAGATCGAAATCCATATAGCCGTGACCGACGAGGCCGCGTTCGCGCGCTTTTATGGTGAAGTGCTGGGCGGCGAGAAGATCAGCGAGCGCCGCTACAAAATCGGCGAAACCATAATCAGCTTCGCGCACGAGCCGGCGGCTGTACGCGCGCAAGACGCGGCGCCGGCATCCGCGGCACGGGTGATCGCCGGGATGCGCGCAGTCGGCTTTCGGTACATCACGATCCAGGTGCGCGACTGCGACGCGGAGCATCGGCGCTTCATGTCGATGGACGTGCGCGAGGGCTCGGCGCCGATGACGCTGGGCAAAGTCGCGCGGATCTCGTTTATCCGCGACCCCGACGGGAACTGGATTGAGATTTCGCAGCGCGCGTCGCTGGTCGGCGAGATTCCGAAAGAGTGAGCGGCATCGCTCGGCGGAAAAATAAAGCGCGGCGCGCATCATGCGTGCCGCGCCTTCGTTATCTGCTTACGATCTGACTCAGGCCCAGCGTGAACGCGGACGGTTGCGCGGCGAGCGATTGCGCGCGCCGGCGGATCTGAACAGCTTGACCGGTTTGGCCGGCGCAATTTCGAGCTTGTCGAAACCCTCGACGTGCTCGCGATCGAGTTCGCCGCCGAGGGTGCGCTCCAGCCGCGCCAACGTGACGCGCTCTTCGGGCGTGACCAGCGAAATCGCCTCGCCGGCTTTGCCCATCCGGGCGGTGCGGCCGATGCGATGGATATAGTTTTCGCTCTCGTCGGGGAGATCGAAATTGATCACGTGCGAGACGTCGGGAATATCCAGGCCACGCGCCGCAACGTCGGTTGCGACCATCACGCGGTAACGGCGCGCCTTGAAGCCCGCCAGAGCGGCATTGCGCTGGCTCTGGGAGCGGTCGCCGTGAATCTGGACCGCGCGGATATCGTTGCGTTGCAGGAGCTTGGCGACCCGGTCGGCGCGGCTCTTGGTGCGCGTGAAAACAATGGCGCTTTCGATTTCGGGGCGCTTCAGAATCTCGAGCAGCATCTTGGACTTGTCTTCGAGCGCGACCGGATAGATCGCCTGGCGGATGCTCGCGGGCGGCGCGGTCTTGGTGCCGATCACTACGCGCACAGGATCGTGCAGAAACTCGCGCGCGATCATCTCGGGCCCGGAAGCCATCGTCGCCGAGAACATCAGGGTTTGGCGCTCCTTCGGCACCATCTTCATGATCCGGCGCAGCTGCGGCAGAAAACCCATGTCGAGCAGGCGGTCGGCTTCGTCGATAATCACGACCTCGACCCGGTCGAGCTTCACGATATGACGCTCGAGGTAGTCGATAAGCCGGCCCGGACACGCGATCAGAACGTGAGCGCCTTTGCGGATTTCGTCGATCTGGCGTCTTTCGGATTCGCCGCCGACCACAACCGCGGCGCGTAGTTTCAGATGACGCGCGAGCAACTGGAATTCGCGACCGACCTGGGCGGCAAGCTCGCGTGTGGGGGTAATCACGATCGCGGCGAGATGATTGATATGCTTGCGATGCAAGCGGTCGAGCGTCGGCGCCAAAAATGCGCAGGTCTTGCCGCTGCCGGTTTCGGCGGTCGCGACCAGATCGCTACCCGCCAGGGCGGCCGGTATTGCGCCATTCTGGATCGGTGTCGGGTCATGATGCCCGCGGTCGGCGAGCGCGCGAAGGATTTCGGGTGACAGGTTAAAATCGGAAAAGGACAAAAGAGTACCTCAGGTGCAAAACCCCCGGATTCGAGTCTGGCGCGAAGGCCAGAATACTGGGTCGAGCGATTGGAGTGTGGCGTCGCGGAATCCGACGCGCGTGAGAGCCGTCATTGGCTTCAGGGGAGGATGCTACAGGTGATCGCCAAGCGAAACAAGTGGGTGGTCGGAGACAATCGCCGCATGAAGAAAGAAGAGAATCAAAACATCCATAGATTACACAGATTGCACAGATGAGGTAGTGGTGAATTCGAGCACCGCGATGAAATCCTCGCAAAAATCAGTAGGGTGGCGTCTCGCCCGCCGATGATGCGCGGGTCGCTGGCCCACCATTATTTTGGCAACCTCGATGCGCTCGCTTAAAACTTCCCGTGGCGGCCGGAGCCCGCGGCGAAGCGGGCGGCGCCCTTTTGGGTCTCGCCTGAATTGATGGTCGCGATTCCGTGGCGATACTCGTTCGCCAGCGCGTCGGCGAACGGGAGCGACCATGCCTCGTACGCCGACATTCGGTCCGAGCGAACGCAGCTTTGCGGAAACCCCGCGATCCGCTTTGCGATTTCACGCGCATCTGAAAGCGCGGCACCCGGATTGACGATTCGATTTGTCAGTCCCATGCGCAGCGCCTCTTCGCCTGAGACGCCGCGCCCGGTCAGGATCATGTCCATCGCATTGCTCATCCCGATTAGCCGCGGCAGCCTGATCGTGCCTCCATCGACGAGTGGCACACCCCATCTGCGGCAATAGACGCCGAACACAGCATCGTGCGCCGCCACGCGCATATCGCACCACAACGCCAGCTCGAGCCCGCCTGCTACCGCGAAACCCTCGATCGCGGCGATCACCGGTTTGCTGAGCAGCATCCGAGTGCATCCGAGAGGACCGTCGCCCTCGGCAGCGACACGATTTCCGCGTTCGGTCGCCACTGCCTTCAAATCGGCGCCGGCGCAAAAGAAGCCTTCCGCGCCGGTAAGGATCGCGACGGAGGCGGACTCGTCGGCATCGAAGCGGCGAAACGCCGCGGCAAGCGCGGCGGCGGTCGGACGATCGACGGCGTTGCGCGCCTCGGGCCGATTGATCGTGACGATCGCGATCGGTCCATCGGTTTCGTAGTTGACATTGTTTGCTTCGCCCATCGTGAAATCTCCTTCAATGCCGCGGCGAATTACTCTTTCGGTTTGTCGCGGCCGCCTGCGCCGCGGTGTTCGCGCGCTCGCCGCGGGCATGGCCCGATTCTTCAGTTTCCGCCAGCGGCATTACCATATGAACCACGCCGGAGTCGGACTTGCGATGCACCCGGAAGCCGCTCTGCTCGACAACGCCCAACATCTGATGATTGTCCGCCAGCACGTCAACATCGAAGTGCTCGATGCTCTGTGCACGCGCGATGTGCGCCAGATGCTCCAGCAAAAGCGTGCCGACACCGCGGCCCTGATGCTGGTCGGTGACGGCGAAAGCCACCTCTGCGCGTTTGGAATCGGCGCCGCGGATATAACGTCCTACGCCGATAAAGCGCTCCGCGTCCGCTTCGCCGAGCGTCACCGCCAGGCCGACGTGATTGCGGAAGTCGAGTTCGGTCAGCCGCGCCAGTTCGGCCGGGCTCAGATCGCGGCGCATCGAGAAGAATCGATTGTGAATCGAAGTGGGACTGAGGCTGCGGAAGTGTTCGAGCAGGCGCGCCTTGTCGTCGGGGTGGATTGCGCGAACCATGACCTTTTCGCCGTCGCGCAAAGTATCCCGCATCGCGTAGAAGCCAAAATCGGCGGGAATTTCTTCGGGCGGCATCGTGATAGAAAATTACTACAGCGCCGAATCGGATCCCAATCGCGCGAGGGCTCGAGCGCGCGCCGATGTGGTTGTGATCCGAGCCGCGCCTGCGCTACAGCGAAGGAGCGGCCAGACGGGCGAACACGATGAGCGAAAATTCGATCGAAAACACAATTAAGGACAAGGTCGCGATTGTTGGCCTCGGCGAGACCGCCTATTACAAGCGCGGACAGGCTCCGGTCAGCGAGTTTCGCCTCGCGCTCGAGGCGATAATCCGCGCGTGCGACGACGCGGGGATCAGGCCCACCGAAATCGACGGAATCGCCTCCTACAGTAACGATCGCAATGATTCGGTTCGCGTCGCGACGGCTCTGGGACTGCCCGAGCTGCGCTTCTCGAATATGTTCTGGGGCGGAGGCGGCGGCGGTGGTTCGGGCGCGATCGGCAACGCGGCGGCCGCGATCGTCGCGGGATTCGCTTCGACCGTAATCGTGTACCGGGCGCTCGCGCAGGGACAGTTCGGCCGCTTCGGCCAGACTCCCGCGGTCAACACGATCTCCGGACCGATCGCGTACACGTGGCCGTACGGGATGTCCACGCCGGCGCAGTGGATCGCGCTGCGCACCCGGCGCTTCATGCATGAGCATCGCGTGACCCAGGACGCGCTCGCGGCGATCGCGCTGGCCTGCTACCACCACGCGCAGTTCAATCCGCGCGCGATCATGTACGGGCATCCGCTGACGCGTGCGATGTACGACCAGTCGCGATGGATCGTCGAGCCGTTTCATCTCTACGATTGCTGCCTGGAAAATGACGGCGCCGCCGCGGTGATTTTGACCAGCCGCGAACGCGCGCGCGACTTGAAGCAGCGGCCGGCGTGGGTGATGGCGTCGGCGCAGGGCTCCGATTACCGGCAGGGCGCGGGCGCGGAAAATCTGCCCGACTACGAAACCTCGAACTTCAAGACGCTTGCGCCGCGGCTGTATGCGATGGCGGGAATCGAGCCGAAAGATGTGGACGTTGCGCAGGTGTACGAAAATTTCACCGGCGCGGTGATGACCAGTATTGTCGAGCACGGCTTTTGTCATCCTGACGAAGTGATGGACTTCTGCACGGTCGAGAATCTGAGCTGGCCCGGCGGACGGCTACCGATCAACACCAGCGGCGGGAATCTGGCCGAGTGCTATATGCACGGACTGGAACTGATCATCGAGGCGGCGCGCCAGGTGCGTGGAACCTCGACCTGCCAAGTGAAGGATGCGGAGATCGCGCTGGTCGCGTCGGGCCCGATGGTCGCGCCGGTCAGCGATTTGCTGCTGCATCGATAGTCAGGGAAAAGGAATTGGCGATGAGCGAACAGGGCGGCGGCGCGAAATCGAAAACTTATCTGCCGGAAGGGATGCCGGCGCCGGCGGCGTCGCGCGACGGACTCGATCGCGAATTTTATGAAGCAGCGAAGCGCCACGAAATCGTGGTCCAGAAATGCGCGAAGTGCGCGACCTTCCAGTTTCCCGCCGAATGGATTTGTCACAAGTGCCACGCGTTCGATCCCGCGTGGTATCGCGTTTCGGGTCGCGCCCGGATTTATAGCTGGGAGCGCGTCTGGCACGCCGCGCATGCCGCGCTGAAGACCGCCTGCCCCTACCTTGTGGTCGTGGTCGAGCTCGATGACGCAGGCGGCACGCGAATGGTCGGCAACCTAATCGGCGACCCGATGCAGGAGGTCCGTTTCGACGCCAAAGTCCAAGCGGTATTTGAGGATCATCCCGCGGGCCACACCCTGATCCAGTGGCGCCTCGCTCCTTAGCGGTTACGCCTTTTCGCCGTCGGGTTTTACGAACTGCAGCGACGCGGAATTCATGCAGTAGCGCAGGCCGGTGGGTTTGGGGCCGTCGTTGAACACGTGTCCGAGGTGCGCCTCGCAGCGTGCGCAGGTCACTTCGGTCCGCGACATGAACAGTGATTTGTCGGTATCGGTACGCACGTTCTCGGGTGCGATTGGTTCCCAGAAACTCGGCCATCCGGTTCCCGACTCGAACTTGGTGTCCGAGCTGAACAGCGCCGTGCCGCAGCAAACGCATCGATAGATTCCCTTGCCGTGCGACTCGGCGTACTTGCCGGTGAAGGCGCGCTCGGTGCTTTTTTTGCGTGCGACCTGAAATTCTTCGGGAGTTAGAATCTTCCGCCACTCGGCGTCGGTCTTGATAACTTTTTCCACGGAAACGTCTCCTTTGCGCTGGCCGTCGTCGGTGAACTCGGCGATTTTTACTTTTGGGATTGGGCCGATCGCCGTACGCAAAATGGAATGCCCGTCGGCGGCGCGCCCGATTGCGAGTCGCGCCGCGATGATCGCGGGCGTCGCCAGAGCGATCGCGACGAAGCTCCGCCGGTTGAACGTGCCGATGCGATCGAGTTTTGTCGCAGAATTCATAGCGGGTTTGATATTCATCGCTAGTCGTCCCCGCAAGGTCTCCAGTGTAGCTCAAGCGCAGCCGCGGCGATGCCGGACCTCGTCACGGCGGCCCATTCCTACATAAGATACGCACGAGGGACGCTGGCGGATCAACCGGCCTTGGGCGCGCTCCTGGTCCTCCGGCGAGATTGCGCCAACGTCCAGGGCAGCCGTCCGATTAATCGGCAGGCGCTGGCTACGACGCAGCGCTGCCGCTGCGTTTGGGCTGGAACTTTGGTTCCTCGCCGCGTGAGAGTCGCTTGATATTCTCGCGATGGCGAAACAGGGCCAGCGCCGCCATCAGGATAGCGAGCAGTAAATACTGATGCGGCAGGCCGAGGATCGCGGCCGTCGGCGGCGCGACAATCGCCGCGCCCATCGATGCCAGCGACATTATTCGGCTAATCGCAAAGATCACGGCGAAGGCGATTAACGCGAACAGAATTACCATCGGCGAAATCGCCAGCCAGACTCCCAGCGCCGCGGCCAGGCCCTTGCCACCCTGAAAGAACAGAAACACCGAGCAAATCGCACCGACAAACGCCGCCAGCCCCGTCCACGCGATCGTCTCGGCCGGGAAGCCGGCGCCTCGGGCGATAAGCACGGGAATCGCGCCCTTGAGCACGTCGCCGGCGAAGGTCATCAGCGCCGCGCTGGTGCCGCCCGCGCGCGCGACGTTGGACGTCCCGATATTGCCGGAGCCGATCGCGCGCGGATCGAAGCCGCGGATACGCCCCACGATCACCCCGGTTGGAATCGACCCGATAACGTAAGCGGCGACGATGAGAAGTTTCCTGCAGATGCCGAAAAAGCCTCATAATTCAGGCATTTTCTCGTCCGAAATGTGAAACTGTGAAAGTTTTTGTGTAAATCTCGATGGCATCCGACTGAACCCAAGAAGCCGTTGAGCGGGTTTGCGGGCTGCCTACCTGCCTAACTCGTCGAGCAGCGCTTTGGCGTCTTTCCGGTCGACGCCGCTGGAGCCCCTGGTCCGCGGGCTTTTTGTGCTGATCAACGACGGTGTTGCGCAGGGCCCTAAAAAACGTGACGTTCGATTGCGGCGAGCATGGTACGTATTTCGGTAATACGCCCGGAGCAGTTAAGGTCGTTCTGGTTCAGCCGATTCAGCATTCGCCCGCTAGCCGTAAGAATGAAGGCGATCTACATTATCTCGCACGAATTCGACAGGCCAAACCCAAGCGCGATTCGAGGTTTTCGTCGGACGCGAGCGAGAACTCGCGCAATTGCGCGACGCCATGGCGGCTACCGGCGAGGGTCGCGGGCGACTGTTCCTCATTTCGGGTGAGCCCGGAATAGGCAAGACCCGTCTTGCTGAGCAGATCTCCTCGGAGGCATCGCAGGCGGGTGTGCGAGTCATATGGGGGCGTTGTTGGGAGGGCGGCGGTGCGACCGCGTACTGGCCCATAATCCAGATACTTCGGGGCTGCGCCGAGCATCCCGACTTCGCGCTAGCAGTAGAAACCCTCGGCGACGCGATTCAGTACTTGGCCTCGCTGGTACCCGAAATCATTCCGGCACTGTCCGCTCCTCAGGAACGAACCGGTTCCTATCGTGCCGATCCGGAACAGGCACGCTTTCGGCTGTTTGATGCGGTCGCGCGGTTGCTCAAGACTTTGGCAACCAGCCAACCGCTGCTTCTTGTAATCGACGACCTCCACGATGCCGACACTGCGGTCCTGCGGATGCTGACCTTCGTGGCGCGAGCTTTGAAGGACACTCCGATTCTGCTGGTGGGGACCCATCGGGAGGCGGAAGTCGAACGGTCGCCCGAGTTTCGGTCGCAGATAGCGGAGCTGGCGCGGGAAAGCGATCAACTGCGGATAGGCGGATTGTCCCTTGCCGAGTCCGCAGAACTGGTGGGTAGTCGCACCGGCATCGCACCCAGGGAGCAGTTTATCGCGGCGCTACATGACACCACTGAAGGAAACCCGCTGTTCTTGGGCGGGGTGGTAGAGATGCTGGCCAGTGAGGGAAAGCTGGCGCACCAAGAACGGCTGACCGCGGCGGACCTGAAGTTGCCAGCAACCGTGCGGGGTGCGATCGGTTCGCGGTTGAGCAATTTGTCGCAAGATGCCAGCGCGGCACTGCGGGTAGCGGCGGTAATTGGAGTCGAGTTCGAGATGGCACTCCTCCAGCTTGTCGTCGGTACGGGTGGTGAAGAGCTGCTGGCAAGCCTCGATGAAGCGGTGGTACTGGGTATCATCCGAGGCGTTGCCGGAACTCCCGCGGCTTTCCGCTTCACTCACCCGCTGTTTCGCTCGGTGACCTACGACGCCGTCGGGGGTGCTGAGCGCGCACGGCTGCATAAGCGGGTCGGTGAAGCTCTCGAGGCAGGTGGTGACGACTCGTCAGTACATCTTGCGAATATCGCGAACCATTACCGACTCGCAATTCCCGCGGGTATGACAGAGAAAGCTATTACCTACTCCATCCGCGCCGGTGAAGCAGCCGAGGCGGTCTATGCCTATGAAGATGCAATGTTTCAGTTTGAGACCGCGCTAACGCTTATGAACCGGCACGCCGGGATCAATGAGGTACGTGCGGACCTGCTCGTTCGATTAGGTTTGCTACTTCAACAACATGATACTCGGCTTGGAATCGAACACTTGGAATCTGCTGTAGCCTTGTACGAAGGGTTGAATCTAGTAAATGCGGCTGCACGCGTGAGGGAACTGCTAGGGCATATACTTGCATCGGAAGGTCAACGAAGAGATATCCCTCGTGCGCTATACCACCTGCGCAGGGCTGAGGCGGTGTTAGGCTTGGGTCAGCCAAGTCCCGAGCTTGGCGACTTGTATTGTGGACTGGCACAAGCGGAGGGACTCCAAGGTTCCGTTCGAAAGGCGCATAAGAGTCTTACGCGCGCCATGGACATCGCGGAGCAGCTCAAGAGGGACGATCTCTGGTGCGCGTCCGCAGCACCGGCAGCTGAACAGTTGGTCTTTGCCGGACGGATTCGCGAAGCTCACCTGCTCATTTCGCGTACAAAGAGACAGTTATTCGCGATCACGGATCCACCCCACTTCTTTCGTACGATCTGGTCAAGTGGGGCATGTCACCAATATGTGTGGAATCGAAGGAGTGCGCAGGAGTGGTTCAAAAGAGGGCTTGAGAGTCCGCTACCAAGCAAATTCCACCGTGATGTTATGCACGTACAAATGGCGGCCAATTGCTTCCACTTAGGAGAACTCTCCGGAATGCGGCAACATCTAGCCGATTCTCAACAATTCGACGAATGTTTGCGTGCGCTCAGCGAGGAATTTTGGGCTCGAGAAGCCGGTGATCTTGAGCGTGCCAAGCAAATGCTTGAAGCGGAGCTTGAACCCGGCGATCTGAAATTTGGCAGCCTCGCAACGCGTTACGGGCAACAGCGAACTCTCGCGTGCATATTGCGCGAATTGGGCGACAGTCAGAAATCCGAAGAATATCTCAGATCGTTGCTCGTGGATTACAACAACGGAGAGCCGTTGCCTCACCTTGAGATGACAGTCCGTCCTGAGTTTGCTCTTAGTTTGGTCGCGACCGGAGATCTGGTACGAGCGCTGTCTGAAGTCCGTCGATGTCATGAAATAATAGCCGCGGGCGAAGACTGGCACGGACTGGTTGGCCATTACCATCGCGCGTCTGGTGCGTGCGCCGCCGCGAAAGGCCTCCAGGCGGAGGCAGAGCATCAGTTTGCCTTGGCTATCGAGGCTTTTCGACGCAATGGGTTGGTCTGGGAAGAAGCGTACGTGCTTCGATTGTGGGGTAGAGCTCTGACTATTGCGGGGCATGTAGGCAGCGCTCGAGAAAAATTTGCCGCCGCGGTTGAGATTTATCGCCGAATTGGGGCCGGGCAAGCGTGGACCGATCGCACGCTCGCTGAAAAGTCGCACGCAACCAATGCACCAGATTCCGAGGTGGCGAGCCGCTATGCAGGAGGCGTTTTCCGCCGCGACGGCGAATTCTGGACCATCTCCTACCAGGGTACCTCCGCCAGCCTCCGCGACCGTGGTGGCATGCGATTAATCGCCATGGTGCTGAGTCGTCCAGGAGAGCCGATCTCAGCTGTGGAAATGTTCGCGGCTCACGGCGCGAACGCCGGCACCGGTGAGCAGGCGACTGGATTGCGCAAGACCTTTGAGCTCGGCGATGCCGGCGAACAAGTCGACGCGCGCGCATTAGAAGAGTACCGGCGCCGCATCGCGGAACT
>JBOHWH010000043.1:0-11330 GCA_050736695.1 Binataceae bacterium (SeqCode)
CAGATGCGTCGCGTCGGCGGGCGTCATCAAGTCCGCATCCGCGAGCGCCGCGATCAGCGCGCGAGTGCTTCGGGCCGCAAGCGCAGGATGCGCGTCGGCGTGTCTGAGCGCCATCATCTGCGCAAGAAATTCGACATCGACCAACCCGCCGCGTCCGTGCTTGAGATTGAGGCGCGATTTGTCTTCGGCGCCGATCTCGCGTTCCATCCGAGCGCGCATCGCGGCAATCTCCTGGACCTCTTTGCGATTGATCGGCCGGCTGAACACAAACTCTCGCCGCGCTGCTTCGACTTCTTCGGCCAGGTGCGCATCGCCCGCGACCACGCGCCCGCGCACTAATGCCTGGCGTTCCCATACCGCGCTGCTCTGACGATGGTAGTCGCGAAAGCCCGCCAGCGAAGTGACCAGCGGGCCCTGGTTTCCTGAAGGACGCAGACGCAGGTCGAGCTTGTAGGCGTAACCTTCGCGGGTGCGCGACTCGAGCGTCGCGATCAGCTTCTGCGCAATTCGCGAGGCCGCCATCTGTCCGCCAGCCGCCTCATCGGCTGCGTCGTCATAGACAAAAATCAGATCGAGATCGGAATTGTAGGTCATCTCGCCCGCGCCGAGCCGGCCCATCGCGAGCACGACCAGCCTGAGTGCGGATGGAATCGGATGGCGCGAGGCAATGTCAGCGCGCGCGATCTCGAGTGCGGTTTCAACCACGGCCTCGGCAAGATTCGTGAGCTCGGTTTCGACTTCCGCAACTTCGAGGTCGCCGGCGAGATCGGCGATCGCGACACGCAGAAATTCCTGATGGCGGAAGGCGCGCAGCGCGTCTAGCTTGCTCTCGAAATCGGCGTTTGCGGCGACAATTCCCGATAACTCCTGCCGCAAATCCGTCAGCTCGCGCCGCCGCCCCGCCAAATCCGATCGCACCAACGTATCGAGCATGTCGGGATGACGGATGAAAACCGTCGAGAGATATCGGCTCGAGGCGAACAGGCTCAAGAGCATCCTGCGGGTCGCCGGATGCTGCCCGAGCAGCGCCAGGAACGAAGTTCGCGCGCCGACCGCCGAGATAAAATCGGCCAGGTTCATGATCGCGAGGCCGGGATCGGCGAGCTTGCTCATCTCGTCGAGCAGCGTCGGTCCGATGCTTTCAATTAGCTCGCGGCGGCGCGGCGTGATCGAAAGATGCCCCGGCCCGCGCGCGAGCAGCTCCAGATGGTGCGCGCTCTCTTCAGGTTCGCCGTAGCCAAGCTGTTCCAGACATTTCGCCGACTGCGCAGGGTCGAGCGCGGCGGTCCACGCCGCCTCGGCTGCGACGCTGACTGCGCGCGGCGCGTCGTGGTCGCCGCTGGCAAGAGTGTCGCGGAATTGCGCTGCAACCAGATCGCGGCATCGCGCGAGCCTGCGCTGGAATTTGTCGGCGTCGGTTGCGGTTTTGCCGAATCCAAGCCGGGCCGCCAACGCGCGCAGCGCGATATTCTCGGACGGCAGAGTATGAGTCTGGCGGCCCGCGACGATTTGGAGCTTGTGCTCGACATCGCGCAGAAACAGGTATGCATCCGCAAGCTTGCGCGCGCGCTCGGCCGGCAGATAGCCGAACTCCGCCAGCCGCCCGAGCGCCGTGGTTGTGCGCGCAGTCCGGATGCGCGGATCGCGCCCGCCATAGATCAGCGTCAGCGACTGCACCACGAACTCGAGCTCGCGGATTCCGCCGCGGCCCAGCTTGACGTTGCTCTCGACCATCGCGGCTGAGCGCAGCTCGGACTCGATCTGATGCTTCATCGCGCGCAACTGGCCGAGCGTGTCGAAATCCAGATAGCGCCGGTAGATAAAGTTCTCGAGCTCGCCGATCAGCCGCGCTCCGATTTGCGTATCGCCTGCCACCGCGCGCGCACGCAGCAACGCCGCGCGCTCCCAGGTCTGTCCGAGGCTTTGATAAAATCCGAGCGCGGCCTCGACCGGCACTACCAGCGAAGAGTTCCGGCCGCCGGGACGCAGGCGCAGATCAACCCGAAACGATCCGCCCGAAAGAATCTCGGTGATCATCTCGCCCATCCGCGTCGAGGCGACGGTCGCCGCCTGCGCGTCAACCGTGTCGCTTGGCGGATCGCTCAAGTAAACCAGATCAATATCCGAGCTGAGATTGAGCTCGCCCGCTCCGAGCTTCCCGAGCGCAACGACACAGAACCCTCCGGCCTTGTTCGCTCGCGTACCCATCAGGCGGGCAGCGGCAGCGTGTGCGATACGGATGCAATCGTCGGCCAGCTCCGACATCAGGAGCGCGGTGTCCGACACTGTAATGCGGCGTAGAAGATCGGCAATCGCGAGTTCGGTGAATCGGCGCCGTTTGTAACGCGCCAGCGCCGCAGCCGCATCTTGCCGGCTCCCAGCATCGACCGCCTTGGGCGCGGAGGAGGTCGCTCGAATCGAATCGGCGGTGGCGCCGCGCGCGCGGGTGAAGATTTCCAGCCATCCGGAATCTGCGATCCCAAGCTCGGTCGCGACCAGTTCCGAGGCGCCCAAGCAGAAGATCAAATCTCTCGCCAGCGCGTCATCGCGCAGGGCGGTTATCAGTCCGTCGCGCGAGCGTTCCGCGAGCTGCAAAAGAAACGCGAGCGCCAGCCGCTCGTCGGGCGCCCGCTCCGCCACCATCGCGGCGGCGCGAGCAGCAGTGCGCGGATCGCCGAGCCGGCTGGCAAGAGTGTCGGCCAGCCCGGTCAGCTCGGGGCGCAAGCGGCGCTTCGGTTTCATCGGATTAAAACGATAACAGACGCGATGGAGGTTTGCGCGGTGCGAGTTTGACTTGGCGCGCGGCGGCATCGCGATGCTACGCTCTGCGCCATTATCGAGGAGGGGGTTGCGATGATCGTTCTATACACCACTGAACGCGATTATCCGTGGGGCACGTTGCGTTCGACGCACGCCGCCAAGAGCAAAGTGATTCTCGAGGAGAAATCGCTCGCTTACCGAATCGAAAACCTGCCGCCCGGAAATCTCTGGAAGAAGCCGCCCGAGATGCTCGCGAAACATCCGCTCGGCAAAGTTCCTTATCTCGAAGACGGCGAGCTGGTGATTTTTGATTCGACGGTGATCAACGAATACCTGGAAGAGCGCTATCCGTCGCCGCGCCTGATGCCCACCGATCCGATCGCGCGGATGCGCGTGCGCGAGACCGAAAATTTTGCCGACGAGGCGCTTCTGATCGGCAGCCTGCCGCTCATCTGGATGCCGTACTGGAGCGACCCGGCCAAGCGCAACGCCGAGCAGATGGAAAAGGGCCGCGAGCTTTTGTGCTCGCGCGATCTGCCGTATTTCGAAAAGCTGCTGCAAAATTCGGGCGCGGGCGGATTTATCCGCGGCGAGTTCTCCCTGGCCGACGCGCCGATGATGGCGCTTGCGATGGTGCTCGAGGTTGACGCGATGAGGCTCGACGCCTTTCCACGCGTCGAGCACTACCTGGCGAGTCTGCGCGAAAGAAAAAGCTATCGCGCAATCAGCCCGCAAACCAAAGTCGCCGACGCGTCGTCGCGCGCGTCCAACTGAGCATCGACGAGGCGAAAGCTCGGTGACGGATGACGGCGATCTGCTCTCGATCAAATGCGAGAGCTCCTTTCTGATGACCGAATCAGGGCAATTGGAACGACAGAGCGATCCTGATCACTCACCCGCACCGCGATTCTCCCTTGCCGGATGCAAATCGGGAAACTGGGTGGGAGTCTGTTTCGATGTGACGGACGGCGTTGCGGCTGAGATTCTGGCGCTCGCGGCCACCGAACCACCTTTCGTCACGCAGGACGGCGCTCCAAAGCATCTCGAGCGCTACATCGAAATATTGTCGCGTGAGGCGCCCGTGTCGCGGCGAAGTTTGGGTGTGATCTATCACCTGCCTAATCACCTGGGGTACGCGCATCGCGTAAGGTTGATCCACTCCGAGAGTGAAGAGGGGAAACGCCTTCGTGCATCTTTACTAATCGGCGGTATGCCGCCCGGCCTTCTGGAAATGGGATTTCGTGACATCTCGGAATTCTGGGAGCCCTGGTGTGTCGCCCTGCACGACGACGGTCAAATAGCATCCGTCGCTTTCGCCGCGCGCCTGTCCGATAGAGGTGCGGACCTGGGAGTCGCCACGGTGCAGTCGCTGAGAGGCCGCGGCTATGCGGCTGCCGCGACGGCAGGATGGACTGGGCTGCCCTCTCTTCAATCGCGAGCACTCTTCTACAGCACCGATCAAACGAACGTCTCGTCGCGGCGAGTAATCGCGCGGCTGCGCCTGCGTTTCATCGGCGGCAGCCTGGGACTGACCTGAATCCGAATGGGTAGAAGCGGAGTAGCCGCGGTCGTCAGCCCGCCGCGTTGGCGCTGGCGCGCGCGCGTTTGATGCGGCGCGTTTGGCTGTGCTTGTGCGTGCGATGCGTTGGCGCCGCGGCGGGAGAATCGTCGCTGGCGTAGCTGGAGTCGGAATCGGGAATCACAATCTCGGAACCGATCCGCAGTTCGCGCGGATTCGAAAACCCGTTCGCCGCCATCAGGGCGCGCGGCGTGACGCCGTACATCTGGCCGATCCTGGACGGAGTATCGCCCTTGCGAATCGTGTAATTGTGGGTCGTCGCAATATAGACCTTCGAGGTCGCAATTCCCGGAAAATAGACGTCCTCGTACCGATGCACCTGCATCGCGGCCAGGAACTCCGAGTAATAGTTCTTCACCGCGAATCCAAAATGCGGACCGCTATATCGCGCGACCATCTTCGAGTAATCGCCGCCGTAAGCCTCCGCCGCGCGCGCCGTACCGCCGGTGCCGTAGTTGTATGCGGTGATCGCCAGCGGCCAGGTGCCGAGCGTGTCGTAGTTGGAGCGCAAGAGCTTGGCCGCCGCCACGGTCGAGCGGATCGGGTTCATGCGGTCGTCACGATGGCGCGTGATGCGCAAGTACTTTTTTCCGGTTGAGCGGGTGAACTGCCAGATTCCGCTCGCCCCGGCGCTCGAATGAGCGCGCGATTCGAAGCCCGACTCGACCTGCGCCAATGTAACCAATTCGGGCGGCAATCCCGCCTCGCGGAAGATTCGCTCCATCGTCGGCCGATAGTACCTGCTGCGCAGCAACCCTGCCCGGAACTGCTCTTGCAACCCCTCTTGCACGCGCAGGTTCTCCGCCGCCAGCGCGTATGCTCCCGGACCCTCGCCCTTGAAGAGCGCGGCGACGCGGCGTTCCTCTGAGGTTTCAGGGGCGCGCCCCGACGCAAGGCGGGTGAGCATGTCGCCATACTTGGTCTTCAGGTACGCGTTCGCCCAGGTAATATCGTCGCGCGAGGGCTGGCCGACGCCAGGCAGATGAAAGACCTGGTAGATTCGCCAGACGTTATCGCGATCGAGAATAACGAAATCGCGCACCGAGTAGGCGGTGAATACATCGACCCAGAAATTGACGTTGGCTTCGATTCCGGCTGGACGCGGGAACGGCACCGACTCCGCGGCACCTGAAATTCCCGGCGTGGCGAGACCGACCGCTACTGCGATCCCGATCGCGCCTGCAATTGCCGCTAGACCGCGGCTAATCCCAAACCTCACGCGCAGCGTGACTCCTCTCGACGCTGTTGTGCCAGCGCCGACCCCGTACCGGCCAGCCTAACCCGAATCTGTTATCGATTACAGACACCGGCTCTGATAGTCAACGGAGGTTGCCCTGCGCACCGGAGGTGAAACGTTTGCGAAAGGTTGCGATGAAGCGATTTGACAAGGCGATCGTGCATGCCCCAATTCGCGCGGCTGGGGCCTGCGCTGCGCTACTTCTGCTTGCGGCGGCCCTGACTGCCTGCCGCGGCGAACCTCGCAACGCTCGGAGCGCCCCATCGCAAAATGCATTCAAAGTAGCGCTGTTGACACCCGGCCCTGTCAGCGACGCGGGATGGAACGCGGCGGCCTTCGACGGCTTGCAGTTGATCAAGCGTGACCTCGGCGCCGACACGGCGATGGTGCAAACCCAATCCCCGGCCGATTTCGAGGACGCGTTTCGCGACTTCGCGCAACGCGGCTTCACGATCATTTTCGCGCACGGATTCGAGTACACCGACACCGCGATCAAGGTGGCGAGGCTGTTTCCGAAGAGCTGGTTCATCGTGACCTCCGGCAGCGCGTCGTCGGCCAATGTCGCCTCGATCACTTTTCGAATAGAGGAGGGCGCATACGTCGAAGGCGTGATCGCGGGCGGGATGACCAAATCGGGCGTGGTCGGCGCGATCGGAGGAATCCAGATTCCCTCGATCGGCATCACCTTCGACGGCTTTCGCCGGGGTTTCCTGACCACGCGTCCCGGCGGCCGCCTGCTGGTCAGCTACACCGGCAGCTTCGACGACGTTGGCGCGGCCAAGGAGGCGGCGCTGGCGCAAATCAGCCAGGGCGCCGATCTGTTGGTCCAAAACGCGGACGCCGCCGGGCTGGGCGTGTTCCAGGCGGCCGTGCAATCGCATATTTATGCATTCGGGGTTAATCGCGATCAGAACAGTGTTGCGCCCGACAACGTGCTCGCCAGCGTGCTGACGCATATTCCGAAAGCATTTCTGCGCGTCGCGACCGAGATCAGGCAGAACAAGTTTCAGCCCGCGATGATCGAATACGGGATGAAAGACGGGATGGTCGAGGTGGTTTACAACCCGCGACTGTCAGACAAAATTCCGCCCGCCCTGATGGCGAAGGCGCGCCAGGCGACGCAGGACATCATCGACGGCAAGGTCATCATTCCGGGATCAATACCGGCCAATGCTCGATCGAGATGACGACCAACTGAGGCAAGCACGATTACTTTCCCCAGCTCTCCTGATTCCATCGCGCATCGCCGGAACTAAAACGATCCTGGCCCGAGTCCAACTCGCTCGACGCCGGGAATTGATCTCCGGTGCCGAAGCGATCGCTTGAACTGGAATCGTCGATGGAAGAGAAGAGGTCGGTGTCCGGGAAACCGGACTTATCCGAGAGCTGCTGATTGTCGGCGGGGAATTGGCTCGCGCCCGCCCACACCGTCTCCGGCATATGCGTGTCGAGCGTTCCAGTACGTTCCGTGCCGGCACCTTCCGTCCCAGTGCTGGTGCTGGCCGTTGCCGCGCCATATTCGCCCATGGTCTGCGCGATCGCACCGGAAACCATCGCGGCGATAACGATTACCGCCACGCCCACCGTTGCTATCAAAGCGTACAGATACTGCTTCATCGGATCGCCTCCCGCTCACCGGCAAGTCTTCTCTGAGCATCCATAACCCTACAAGTCGTTAAATCATCTTGCGCGAGTCCAGGCAACCACTACCCTCGCGGCGCTGCCGCACTTGAGCGGCGCTCCTCCGCGTGGCTAAGCTCGCAGCAGATGCGGCCCCGCACGCGCATCGCAGCGATGGCATCCGACGAAATCGAAATAGCGCCGCTCACCGGGCCGCTTAACGCCCGGGTCGCGGTCCCCGGCTCCAAGAGCATCACCAATCGCGCGATGCTGCTCGCGGCGATGGCGAAAGGCCGGTCGGTTATCGACGCGGCGCTGCTCAGCGACGATACCCGCTACATGGCCGACGCGTTGCGCGCGCTCGGTTTCAACGTGGAGGTCGACACCGCGCTTCAGCGCATCTCTATCGGCGGGCTGGGCGGAACGATTCCCTCCGCTGGCGCGGATCTGTTCGTCGGCGGCGCGGGCACCGCGATGCGCTTTCTGGTGCCGTTTCTGACGCTGGGACACGGGCGCTATCGGATCGACGGGAATCAGCGGATGCGTCAGCGGCCGATCGCGCCGCTCGGGCAGGCGATGCAGCGGCTGGGAGCCACCGTTTATAGCGAGCGCGACAACCGCTGCCCGCCGGTTGTGATTGAAGGCGGCCGCGGAGGCTTCGCGGGGGGCGAGACCACGATCGATGCGCGCGATTCCTCGCAGTTCGTGTCCGCGATGCTGATGCCGGCCGCGCTGTGGCCGCGCGGACTCAAGCTTACGATCACAGGCGATGCGGCGCGGCCGTTTATCGACATGACTCTCGCCCTGATGGATTCATGGGGCGCGCATAGCTCTTCCGAGGGCGACACGATCACGGTGCCGGGTGGACAGTCGTATCGCGCGCAGCGTTTTTTTGTCGAGCCCGACGCCTCGGCCGCAAGCTACTTCGCCGCGGCAGCGGCGCTATGTGGCGGCAGCGTTGTGATCGAGCGGCTCACGCACGACTCGGTGCAGGGCGACATCGCGTTTCTCGAGGTACTCGAGCGGATGGGCGCGCGGGTCGCATGGAATACGGACAACGTCACCGTGACCGGCGCCGGAACGCTTGCGGGCGTTGATCTTGCGATGAACTCGATGCCCGACATGGTCGCGACGCTGGCGGCGATCGCGCCGTTTGCGTCGTCGGCGACACGCATCCGCGGCGTCGCGTTTATCCGCCATCATGAAAGCGATCGAATTCGCGCGCTCGCGACCGAGCTGCGCCGAATCGGCGCGGGGGTCGAGGAATTCGAGGACGGTCTCGCGATCGAGCCGGCAAAACTAACCGCCGCGTCGATCGAAACCTACGACGACCATCGCATCGCGATGAGCTTCGCGGTCGCGGGACTAAAGCTCGCGGGCACGCGTATCCGCAACCCCGGCTGCGTCGCAAAAACCTTTCCCGATTTCTTCGACCGCCTCGCCGCGCTCCGCCGCGCCTGACCAACTCCGCGCGCTTAGACGTTGCGCGCGGTCAGGAGCCTGCCCTTTCTGACTTTTTCGGCAACCTGCGCCACGCGCGGGTTTTCGATCGTCTTGTGGCGCGGCAGCCGGTCGGCGGCCTTGAACCACTTCACCTGCGACTCGACTCCCCAGTGCACTTGCGGCGCGGCCTGCCCGGGATCGTCGAGACTGCCGATTGTCATCAGGATGCTATCGGCGTGCTCGATACTCTCGCAGATCAGCGGCGAGCCGCATCGCGCGCAAAATCCGCGCCGCGCAATCGGCGAGGATTAGTAACGCCTGGTGCGGCCGCGAGTGAAGTGAAAGCTACGGACTGCAAATCCGGCGAAGACTCCGAACACGTTGCCCACGCTGCGCTGGCACATCCTGCATTGGCAGTAGCCCGCGCCGGTCGATGGCGCCGAGGTTTCGTAGCGCACCGCGCCGCTAGGCATCCGCCGGTCAGCTTCGCAGGTTTGGATTTTGTTTTGACTTTTGCCATGAGCGCAACCTTAGAATTGCGCCATCCCGATTGACAGCGCGCAGGTTGACGGCCGCCTTAGCTGTGGCTTTTGACGCCCGGCTTTAGCGGACTTCGTTTCAGGCTCGCCCATCTCTGGGCGACCTCGGGATCGTCCAGCGTATGCTTGTGCTGCAGACCGTCAGCGATTTGCAACCATGGAAGCTCGGATTCTGAACCCCAATGAATTATAGGACGCACGTGCGCGGGATGATCCATGCTGCCTATCGTAATCCCTATTGTCGCGCCTCCCGGGTGTTCGAAGAGGATCGGCGTGCCGCATCGGGGACAGAATCCGCGCCGCGCAATTGGTGATGAACGATAGTAGCGCAGCCTGCCGGTCACGAAACGAAATTTATCTGTCGGGAATTCGGCGAAAATCGCAAACGCGTTGCCGACCGCGCGCTGACATATTCGACAATGGCAATAATGCGCATCAGTCGGAGCTGCCGATGCCAGATATCGAATTGCTCCGCACAGACATCCGCCGGTGATTCGAACTCGCCTGACCCGCGCACCGGCCATTGTGCCTACCGCTCAGCGAGCGCGGCGCGAATCGAGCTGTGAAAATGCTCGAGCGCCTGCTCGTAGCGTCCGTAGTTGACGCGCGCGATCGCGCCGGATTCGAAGTTGCGCTGGATTCCTTCGCCGACGGCAAAATCCTGCTCGACCACGCCCAGCAGCAAATCCATCGTCCGCGACCATTTCGGCGACGGCGCCGGGGCAAGAATGCTGACCGCGGTTACGCTCTCGCTAAGCCCGTCACCGGCGGGAAAAGTCCGATAGATTTCCGCGTGATCGGTCTGCATCACGAGGATCGTGTTCGGGAACAGGTTCATCAGGATCGTCGCGTGCGGAACCAGATCCCATTTTTCGACGGGCAAGTCGCGCAGCTTCTCGATCGACTTGCGAATCCCGACGTAGCGATGGTTCATTCCGAACGCTTCGAATAACGCGAGGTTCTTCACGAACAGCGGGCCGACGTTGGCCGCGTGCAGCACCTTGATGTGATACGCCTCCCAGAAAGTATCGCTGACCAGCTTCCAGTTGATTCGCCGGCGCACGACGCGAGTCTCCTGATGCGCAAACGCTCCCATGCCGTAGGATTCGAGGTCGTCGCCGAGTCCGCCCACGATTTCCATCGGATCGAGCGCGGCGCTATCGGGCGACGGCCGCACCCATACCAAGCCGTATTTTTCCGCGGCCGGAAATTCGATCAGGCCATTCGCCGCGCGATCCATACCCTCGAAGCCAAACTCATCGGGTATCGCAATTAGTTTTCCCGCCGAGTCGTAGGTCCATGCGTGATACGGACACGCAAAACGCGCCGCGTCGTGGCCGCATCCGGAGACGACGCGCGCTCCGCGATGACGGCAGATATTGGCGAATGCTCTCAGGCGGCCATCCACGCCGCGCACGACGAGGATCGGAACGGGAGCCAAATCCTCAGTGACAAAATCGCCCGGCCGCGCAAGATCGGAGCTGAATCCCGCGACGATCGGATAGTGCCCAAATAGAATTTTCCGCTCGCGCGCCGCGCGCTCAGGCGACGTGTACGCGCGCGGATCATTCGAGCTGGCACGCGCCGCCATCGGTGGTCGTCCGCGATCGATCGCGTCGAACGCCGCCTGGATCAACCGCACCTGCTCGTCATGCTTCATGCACAGTTACCGCTATGATTTATACGGGAACATTCGCATAGTCGTCGAGCGGAGGCGGACGACCGCAATCGGGATCGTTATTCGTCAGCGCGCGGGCCCGAGTTCCGCCAGCGGACGGATTTGCTGATCGATCAGCGCTTGAACCGCATCCTCGGCGACTTCGAGTTCGTAATCCTTCTGCAGGTTGAGCCAGAAGTGCGCCGACGTATTGAAGTAGCGGGACAAACGCAGCGCGGTGTCCGTCGTAATCGCGCGCCGCCCGTGAACGATCTCCGCGATTCTGGTCACCGGGACGTGCAAATCCATCGCAAGCCGGTTCATGCCTATATTCAGCGCAAGAAGAAAATCCTGGTGGAGAATCTCTCCGGGATGAATTGACCGCAGCCGTTTCTTGCGCGCCTTCATGCCGATTACCTCAGTGATAGTCCACGATCTCGACGTCAACAATTCGACTCGAATTCATTTGGTGGCGCGGGCGTCTCGCCCGTGGAC
>JBOHWH010000044.1:0-4783 GCA_050736695.1 Binataceae bacterium (SeqCode)
ATTTCCTACTGCGCCCGCATAGCGTTTCAGTTGGCAGGCAATTCGTTTTCCTTTGCGCACGAGGATCAAGTCGCATCCCTGATCGCCCGTTTTGCCAACATGCTTTACCCCGAACTGCAAGTTTCTAAAAACCCCGGCCATATAGATTTCGAACTGAGGTCCAGACATCAAGTCAATTTGAGCGAACTCGATGGCACGATAGGCGCGTTGAAGCTTGAGCCACCGCCAAATGGCGATACCAATGATAGCTACTAGACAAACGGCAACCGCGGAAGCTACCAGAACCGTCGCTGCTGCGTCGGCCTGGTTATAGCTGAATAGCAGAGCCCCAACGATAAGAACGAGAATGATCGCAGTACCGGTGCCCGACTGCTTCGTCCTGCGTCGCGCCGCCGACAGTGTTCGCCGTCGCCAACTTCGGTGATATCGGTAACGCCTGTAACTCATTGAGCCTAAGGGCAAGAATAGCATCGAGCGACGTGAGGCCAATAGGCGATGCTGCCATCGCCCAACTCCACCTAAAAATAGACAACAAGGTGACTCGGCCAAGTGGTTCTGGCATTTTGATCATCGAATTGGATTTCGCAATGCCGCGCTTACGGCAATCGCCCTCGCGATCGGGTGGAGGAGGCACGTGATCGGCAGGGCGTTACTGCGCGACTATCGCTGATGCGTCGAGAGGCCAGGCGATTCCCATCTGCGCCTGATGTGCTGACGTTACGATGCGAGCGGCGCGAGCGAGCCTACTGACTCCGGGATTCCCGAGGCCGGCAGCTTGCGCGAGCCGGGCTTTACGTCGAAGGGCGACACGAGGCCCAGTTCCTTTGCGATCTCGCGCGTGGCCGGCATCACTTCTTCGGCGATCATCCGGATGTTCTGCGTGCGCGCCTCGCCCGAGATTGGTCCGTCGTTCTGCCAGAAGCCGAAGATGCCGGGGCGCAGGACTTCGAGCACTTTGCGGATTTTTGGGATGACCGATTTCGGCGTGCCGCAGATCACCTGCATCGCGCGCTCGACTTGCGGAAACGCACCCAGGATCTGCTTGCGCGTCGCTTCGATATCGATATTCTCATCGCCGCCCCACGCGCCCGCGCGCACATCGATCTGCGACTGTGCGATTCGCTCCTCGGCGGTGGTGTCCTTCTTATCCGCGGCCGCGCCACCTGCGCCCGCGAACGGACTGCCCTTTGCCGCCGCGGGGTCCGAGAATTGACGCGCGACGCGGCGAGTCGCGTCCTTGCTGTTGTAGCCCGGCGGGAACATCCACTGCGGCTTGCCGAACAGGCTGTAGCCGATTCCCGCGCCGCCGAACATGTCCCACTGCGCAAGCTCGCGCGCCTTCTCGTCGGTCTCGGCGACGAACACTTTTTGCAGATAGCCGAAATTTTCGGGGCCGACCTGGTAGCCCTCTTTCGCCGCCGCGTCGCGATAGATGTTCCACAGCTCGACGGTCGGTTCGAGAAAAGTTGCCAGCGCGATGTACGGGTAGCGATGCTGCGCGCACCAGACCACGGTCTCGGGGCTCAGCAATCCTGGAATCCAGATCGGAGGATGCGGCTTCTGCAGCGGCAGCGCCCACGGATCGACAAAGCGGTAGTGGAAATGCTGGCCCTCGTAGCGCCACGGACCGGGCCGCGTCCACGCCTGCACGACCAGGTCGTGCGCCTCGTTGAAATACTCGCGGTTGAAGCCGGGATTGGCGTTGGTCGCGAACTGCTCGCTGCCCGCGCCGCGAACCC
The DNA here is from genome assembly GCA_050736695.1 of Binataceae bacterium (SeqCode). Lineage (GTDB taxonomy): Bacteria > Desulfobacterota > Binatia > Binatales > Binataceae > JBARDN01. The sequence continues at coordinate 1,740 of JBOHWH010000044.1, forward strand.
ATCCGGTAACCAGCCGCCCATGCGAGATCATGTCAATCATGGCAAGTTCTTCGGCCATCCGGAGCGGATTGCCTGTGACCGGCAGCGGATTGCCGAGCAGGATGATTCGCACGCGCTTGGTAATTCGCGCCAGGATCGACGCCTCGACGTTCATCACCGAGCCCATGCAGAACGCCGTGTCGTGATGCTCGTTCAACATCACGCCGTCGAAACCAAGCTCCTCGGCGAGAATCTTTTCGTCGAGATATTCGTTGAGCAGCACGGCGCCTTTTTGAGGATCGAAGTGCTTGTTGGGGATTCCGAAAAATCCGTTCTTGATCACTTCGTCGTTGGGAACCGCCCGATAGGGACGCTCAGTGAAATACATTATGTGCATCTTCGCACCTCGCTTCGGCGCCGCGCTCTAGTCGCCGAAGAACGCTTCGGTCTCGCGGATGAAGTCCGCGAGTCTTTCTATTTCGGGTCGATGACCGCAGGCGTCGAACATCACGGTTCGCGCGCCTGAAATCGCGGAGCGCCAAACCTCCGCCGCGCTCGGCGGCACGACCGCGTCCTGCCTGCCCCACATCACGAGCGTCGGCAATCCGGCGGCAACTCCCAGCAGATGCGGCAAGGCGGGATTGTGCATGAACGGGGTCCACGCCAGACGCGCGGTTTGCGCACGCGCATCCTCGAACGACTCGAACTGCTCGGGCGCCATCGGGCCGCCGTAAAGCTCGCCGAATTCCGCCGTGCCCGAGGGATCGCGGACACTGGCCAGCACCTGCCGCGGCGCCATCATCTGGAAGAAGTCCAGGATCTCGCCCTGCGGCGGACGGATTCCCGCCGGCGCCACCAGCATCATCTTGCGGAACTGGCCCGGATTGCACGCCGCCATCTCGCCCGCGATCCAGCCGCCGAGCGAAAATCCGATCACGTCGATCGGCGCGAGATTTTGCTCGATCAGATAGCGCGCGTAGAAGGCGGCGAGATCCCGAATCGAGCCGATCCATTCGGCGCGCGGCGTCCGGCCGAAGCCCGGATGCAGCGGCGTGACGATCGTGCGGCGGGCGGCGAGCGCGCGATTCCATTTGAGCGATCCGGCGTTGCCCAACTCGTCGTGTAACACCAGCAGCGACCTGCCCGCGCCGCCCGTAACCACAAGCAACTCGGTGCCGTCCACCAAGACGGTTTCTTCGCGCCATTTAATCGCGCCGTCAGCCATCGAGGTTTTGCTCCAATCGAAAAGAAGAAAGCGACCCCGTCCTGATCCCGCCTAACATATTGCCGTCGAACATTCCAAACCCGCCCGTGCCCGGAGCGATCGGAAATCCGGCGCGGCGCGACTGTCGCGTATGAGAATCGCAGATCAAAATTTGCGGTGGGTTCGTTTCGTCAATTTTCATGGTGGCTTCGAAAAAAAATCCCGTGGAAATACTGCCGAATTTGGCTTCGAACGTGGGTTCGATGCGATTTTTCGGCCTCGCGTTGCACCGCGATCGGCGGCGGTCAAAAGGCGATCGCGCGGGCAATCCGCGGCGAGATTCACGAAGGCATATCGTCGATTGAACGCGGCCAGCGAACATCCCGCGATCGAAACGCCTCCACCCACGGACGGAAGCGCGAGCCTTGGCGCACTATGCTTTGGTGGCGCGTTCATACCCTTAATTCTAAAGCATCGGCAATGAATTTATCAGTCTTGCTTTTCTGGCGAAGATCGCGGATCGCGGAACCTCGATCGCACGAGTCAAGGGGGTGCGAACGTATTTACGCGAAAGCGATTCTCTGCGGATTCCATCGAGACCTCATCCGTCATTTCGACCGAAGGAAGAAATCCCGGACGCATGGCCGCGGCATACGGCGCGGATTGGAGCATCGACCCCTCCGGGATTTCTCGCCTATGGCTCGAAATGGCGATCGAGAAGCGGCCGCCGACACGAGATCCCAGCTACCCTCTGGTCGAGATGACGGACGAGCTTGCGTTTATCGACAGTCTCGAAGCAGCGGCGGCTACTGACGGATACGGCTTACCCGACGGGTGCGCGGCGGGTATAATTAAAACCGCGATGGCTGACGTGATGGATCAGGCGCGCGGGCGAATGGTTGCGCAGCAGCTCATCCCGCGCGGAATAAGCGACCGCCGCGTTCTGGCAGCGATGCGCGCGATCGAGCGCCATCGTTTTCTGCCGCCTGATTTCGCGGCGCATGCGTACGACGACGGCCCGCTGCCGATCGGCGAATCACAGACCATCTCGCAACCCTACATGGTCGCATTGACCGCGCAGGCTGCCGCGCTGACTGGCCGCGAACGCGTGCTGGAAGTCGGAACCGGCTCGGGCTATCAGGCCGCGGTGCTGGCCTCGCTTGCGCGCGAGGTCTGGTCGGTCGAGTGCCTGTCGCATCTGCACGATCGCGCGCACGTCATCCTGGCCGCGCTCGGTGTTGCGAACGTTTATTTGAAACTTGGCGACGGCTCCGAGGGATGGGAAGAGCCTGCGCCGTTCGACGTGATCGTGGTAAGCGCCGCGATGCCCGGAATCCCGATGCCGCTGCTCGGCCAGCTCACTCCGGCCGGACGACTGGTCGCGCCGATCGGCGAGGACGAGTTGCAGAGCCTGGTGCGAATCAGCCGCAAGAGCGGCCATTGGCAGGAAGAATATTTCGGCGAGTGCCGATACGTGAAGATGACCGGCAAGTACGGCTTCAAGGACGATTGAGGTTCGTACGCAGCGGTCCGGTTTCGCGTGCGCGCTCCCGGCATCGCGCACAGATTCCACCAGCGCGGGCGGGACAGCGGATGTGGTGGTTGGGATGGTGGTTGGGCGCGACAGTGCGGCATCTATTACGCGAGCGGTGGTATCCGCGGCGCTCGTATTGTGGATCTCGCTTGCCCTTGGAGGATGCGGTGGCGGCGCGGGCACCACGGTGCCCGAGGGAGCGCGCGCCGAACGCTCGTATACAGTCCAGCCGGGCGACACGATCTATCATATCGCGACGAAATTCGGGGTCAGCGTTGGACGCCTGATGACGGCCAACGGACTCTCGGATGCGCGCGAGTTGCGTGT
>JBOHWH010000045.1:0-2878 GCA_050736695.1 Binataceae bacterium (SeqCode)
GACTACTACTCTGAAAAACGACGCGTGGTCGGGCAGTGGTTCGGCGAAGGCGCCACCGCGCTTGGGCTCGCGGGCGAGATCGCATCGGAAGACTTTCGCGCTGTGCTCCGCGGTCTGCGGCCCGCAACCGGCGAGGTTATCGTCGGCAACGCGAATGGCCGCAGCGAGCGGCGCGCCGGATGGGACGCCACCTTCAATGCTCCAAAATCCGTAAGCATCCAGGCTTTGGTCGGCGGCGACTCGGAACTCTCCGAGGCGCATCGCGCCGCGGTCACGCATGCGCTGGCCGAACTCGAACGCTACGCGCTTTCGCGTCAGCACGGCGGGAGCGAATGGATCGTTACCGAGAATATTGTCGCCGCGCGCTTTGACCATATCGCCGCGCGCCCGGCCAGAGGTGCCGATGACGGTTACGGCCCCGACCCGCACCTCCACAGCCACGTCGTCATCGCTAATATGACTCGGCGTCCCGATGGCGCGTGGCGCGGCATCGACCCGGTTGAGATTTACCGGTCTCAGGCGTTCGCGACAGCCATTTACCGAACCGAGCTTGCCAGCAGAGTGCAAAATCTCGGATACCGCATCAACGTCACCGGAGCCGACGGACGTTGGGAATTGAAAGGCTACTCCCGCGAGCAGGTGATGGCTTTCTCGCGCCGGCGGCAGGACATCGAGGAAGCGATGAAGCGCCAAGGGTTGACCGGCGCAGCGGCGGCGCAGAACATCGCCCATCAGAGCAGACTCTCGAAAGATGCCCGCGGCGAAGATGAATTGCGCATCGAGTGGCAGGCACGCGCGCGCCGCTACGGGATCGCGATCGAACGCATCGCTGAAGTCGCACAAAGCTGGGGACCGCTCGCGTTTGACTCGCATGAATCCGTCGCCGATGCGCTCCGCTTCAGCATTGCCCACAACACCGAGCGCGAGGCGGTCATCGATCGCCGCGCACTTGAAACCACTGCCCTTCAGCACGCGATGGGCAAGGCCGATCTCGCCAGCGTGCGCGACCAGAGCGAGAGGCTTGAGCGAAGCAACCAAATCTTCGGTGCGGGCGGTTCTGTGACCGCACCCCAAGGCGCCTACACCACGTTGGAAATGGTTGCGTTGGAGCGCGACAACCTCAACCTCATGCTCGAGGGTCAAGGCCAAACTCGGCCCATCGCGAGCGCCGACCAGATCAGAGCGTGGACGACGGGGAGAAAACTACTCGCCGACCAGGCGGAGGTGGTGAAGCTTACCCTGACGGCAACCGATTGGCTCACAGCGATCGAAGGGCGCGCCGGCAGCACCAAAACCACAACGGTCGCCGCGATTCGAGACTTTGCCGAGGAACACGGCTACTCGGTTTCCGGCTTCGCCCCGACCACCCGCGCCGTCAAAGCGCTGGCAGAAGTTGGAATTCCTGCGCGCACCGTGGCGAGCCTGCTGGAAGACATGCGTTCCGACCCGAGCCGGAGGCAACTGTGGATCATCGATGAGTCCAGCTTGCTCGCGGCCCGGCAGATGAACCGCCTACTCCATAAAGCGCGCGAGGCCGGAGTCGAGCGCGTTGTCTTCGTCGGTGACCAGCGCCAGCATCATGCAATCGAGGCGGGAAGGCCCGTTTACCAGATGCAGCAGGCCGGAATGCCGGTTGCCCGCTTGGAAATCATCCGCCGCCAGCGTGACCCGCAACTCCGCGAAGTGGTTGCGCTCGCGGCGAACGGAGAAATCGCCGCCGCGTTGGCGCTGCTCGATAGCCAACAGCGCATCCGCGAGATTGCAGATCACGGCGAGCGCCATCAAGCGATCGCGAGCGAGTACGCGGCCGCGCACGAGGCCGAAGAGCGCGTGCTGGTCGTAAGCCCCGCCAACGCCGAACGCCGGCAACTGAACGCCGCCATCCGAGAAGCTCTCAAAGAGCGCGGCATTGTTGCCGCGCATGGCCTCGAACAAACTATCCTCGTTAGCCGCGATCTCACGCGCCCGCAACGCCGCGAGGCACGCAGCTATGAAATCGGTGATGTCATCCGCTTCACGCGCGGGAGCAAAAAGATGGCGCTTGAGAAAGGCAGCTACGCGAGCGTCGAAATGATTGACCGCGAGGCGAACCGGCTTGTGGTCCGAAGCTCGGGTGGCCAACGCATCGCGTACAACCCGCACCGACTGTCCGGCGTCGAGGTCTTCCGCCAAGAACAGCGCGTTTTCGCCAAGGGCGACCGGATTCAGTTCCGCGCTCCCGACCGGGCGCTTGGCATAGCCAATGGCGAATTCGCCAACGTCGTCGCAATCGACGATCGCAAGGCGCAGCTCCGCATGGACGACAGGCGCATGGTCAGCGCCGCCGTTCAGCGACTCCGCCACAGCGATTACGGCTATGCCTCGACCTCGCACTCAAGTCAGGGCGCAACGGTCGATCGGGTTATAGTCAACATCGATACGATGCGCAGCACCGAGTTGGTAAACCGCAAGCAGTTTTATGTCTCCATCAGCCGGGCGCGCAACGCGATCAGTGTGTACACCGACAATCGCGCCAGACTCGACCTGACCGTGGGACGGAATCGTGAGAAGTCGCTCGCCCTTGAGCATTTGCGCCTCAATCCCCAGCACACGATCAAAGTTGTTCCTGAACGGGACCTGCACAACCTCCACCAAGGACATGGAATGCAAAGGTGAGACCGGGGAGTCATGATCTTGCAGCGCATGGAATCCAGGCTGCGATCCCCGGTCTCATTTTGTGGCTGGTCGCGGCGCGCAGCCCTTGGCCAGCGGAGGACCGCCGTCCGGCGTGCCGCACAGCGCCGCGCCTGCGCATCGCGGAGTCCTATCCTCCCCCATCCCCGCCCCCCGCACTTTTCCCTTCGCCCTCAATCGGCATTGAGAGGGCGAAGGGGAAAAG
>JBOHWH010000046.1:0-12755 GCA_050736695.1 Binataceae bacterium (SeqCode)
GCCCCGCCCTGCGGCGCCGACACTATGCCTCTGACTCGATTGTAGATGATGACGGCAACGCCCGCGACGATTAAAAATGCGATCACGCCGTCGAAGCGATGAAACCACGGCGCAAGGTCTTCCCAATGCTGCCCGAGCTTCATCCCCGAGTACGCGAGAATCAGGCACCACAGGTACGAACCCAATAACGTGTAGATCGTGAATGGCAAGAGGCGCATCCGCGCGACCCCGGCCGGAAACGCGATAAAGGTGCGGACCACCGGCAACAACCGGCTGATAAACACCGCGGGCGATCCCCAGCGCGCAAAGAACCGATCGGCCATTTCGATTTCATGCGGCGCGATCAGCACGAAGCGTCCGTACTTGAGCAGAAACCATCGCCCTCCGCTCCAGCCGATGTAATAGGCGGCGTACGAACCCAAAAGGCATCCGATCGCGCCCGCGATGGCGACTGCCTGCAGCCCGAAGCGTCCGGTATGCACCAGATAGCCTGCAAACGGCATGATCACTTCTGACGGGAGTGGAATGCACGCGCTCTCGATCGCCATCATCAGCGCCACGCCGCCGTACCCGAGCGACGAAATCGTCGCGATGATAAACGCCGAGATGCCGGCGAGCAGCTTGTCGATCATCTGGTCAGCTTTCCTGCGATACGCCCTGGTCTTCGGAAAACGCGCGCCGTGTCAGCTTCAGGTCCGAGGTTGCCATTTCAATTGTGCCAAAGCGAGTGGCGGGCGGTTGCCCGGCGGCGCGCTTTTGTCGTACACTCCCAATATCAATGACTGCATATATGTTGAACGAGGATGACGGTACAGTGATTTCGACAACCCGGGTGCGAGCGGCGCGAGCAGCCGCACCGCGCGGACAATGCACAAGCGCCCCATCCATCAACCCGAGAGGACGACGCCATGGCCAAGGAAACACTCAGCATCACCGACAATCGAACCGGCAAGAGCTACGACATTCCGATCGAAGAGGGCGGCGTCATTCGCGCCCAGGCGCTGCGGCAAATTAAAACCGCACCCGGCGACTTCGGCCTGATGTCCTACGACCCGGCGTTTATGAACACAGCGTCGTGCCGCAGCCGAATCACCTATATCGACGGCGACAAGGGAATCCTGCGCTACCGGGGTTATCCGATCGAAGAGTTGGCGGAAAAGAGCAACTACCTCGAGACCGCGTACCTGATCGTCAAGGGCGAGCTGCCCGATCGCGAGCATTACCAGCGCTGGGAGCACAACATAAAGATCCACACGATGGTCCATGAAAGCATCAAGACCTTCATGGATGGTTATCGCTACGACGCGCATCCGATGGGGATGCTGGTGGGGACGATCGGCGCGCTCTCGACCTTTTACCCCGACGCGAAGAATATTCACGATCTCGAATCGCGCCGCCTGCAGACTCGCCGCCTGCTCGGTAAAATTCCCACGCTCGCCGCCTTTGCCTACCGCCATACGCGCGGGCTTCCGTACGTCTATCCCGACAATGATCTTAGCTACACCGGCAATTTTCTTTCGATGCTCTTCAAGATGACCGAGCTTAAGTACAAGCCCAACCCGATCCTCGAACGCGCGCTCGACGTGCTGTTTATCCTGCACGCCGACCACGAGCAGAATTGCTCGGCCAACGCGATGCGCGCGGTCGGCAGCTCACAGCCCGATCCCTACGCGGCCGCGGCGGCTGCGGTCGCCGCGCTGTACGGTCCGCTCCACGGCGGAGCTAACGAGGCCGCGATTCGCGGCCTGATGGAAATCGGATCGGTCAAAAATGTTCCTTCCTTCATCAAGGCGGTGAAGAGTAAGGAACGGCGCCTGATGGGCTTCGGGCATCGGGTCTATAAGAACTACGATCCACGCGCGAAAATTCTGAAGCAGATGGCCGAGCAGGTGTTCGAGGTCACCGGCCGCAACCCGCTGATCGACATCGCAACCGAGCTCGAACGAATCGCGTTGCAGGACGATTACTTCGTTTCGCACAAGCTCTATCCGAACGTCGATTTCTATTCCGGCATCATCTATCAGGCGATGGGCTTTCAGATGGAGATGTTCCCGGTGCTGTTCGCGATTCCACGGACCTCCGGATGGATGGCGCAATGGGCCGAAATGGTCCGCGACCCCGAGCAGGCAATCGCCCGCCCGCGCCAAGTCTATATCGGCGAGCAGGAGCGCCATTATGAGCCGATCGCCGGGCGACCCAAACCGACGATGCGCGAAGATGCTGTTAGCGAGGCGATTTAGGGCCGATTTAGAGCTTGGATGCTGGATTTGTCCGATGGTCAGGCGCATCAATGCATCCGAAGTGAATACTTGACACTCCAGGGGTGGTATAAGATGGCTCGACTTGCTAAAAGAGTATAGAGGCGTAATACGTGCGGGGGCGCGTGTAACCCATCCATTGCAGGAAGTTATTTACGACATGGAAAGGCACGGCGAAACCCCAATTAAGTATTTGAGCATCTCCGAGATGTTCGTGCGGATCGACAAGCTCCGCACCGAACGCGAAACCCTGGATGCGCAGGCCGCGGCAAGCCCCGATTACGTCGGACAGTTCGAGGCTTGGGCCGCTGAAGAATCCGGGGCTGCTCCGTGGCGCGAGAGCCAGCAGGCTGCCCGCACCAAAGAGGCCGCACCTGAAGCGGCCAGTCGCTCGCGGCTTACCGGCTCCGACTTCGTTTGGATCGGCGACGACATGGCGGTGCATCTCGAGGCCGCTGACCCTGCCGATCTGGACGCATCAATGATGGACGACGATGCTGGGGGCGACCGCTATCGCGCGAAGCACGAGCCGTGGCGCGATGCGCCGACCGGCTTTCTGGCAAAGTGGGGCATCGAGCGTTACGCGCTTGGCGCGACCGCGCTCGGAATCATCGCGCTGATTATCGCAGGCACCGCGTTGCGCATCGGTCCGGCCGACATCGCTTCGCGCAACCTCGCGTCGATGGCGAATCAGGCGGCGGGGCACGATCCTTACAACGAGATTTTCCCTGACGATAATAATCTGCTCGCGATGGCGCCCACCGCGCCCGAGGTTGCTTCCGTCGCGCTGCATCGCCAACTGGTGGCGCCGGCTGCGATCGAAGAACGGGTTCATCAGGCACTAGCGGATCAGGGCTTCTGGGATATCGGCGTGTCGGCGGGAAATCGCGGTGACGTCTATCTGGCTGGCGATGTGTACAGCATGGACGAAGCCAAGTACGTGATGCTGGTTGCTCGTCACGCCGCGCACGCGGCCAGCGTATTCTTCCTCCATCCGGATGTGCAGGCGGCTCAAGGGCCTGCGTATTTGGGCACGACGACGGCGTACGCCCCTTCAATCTGGGGCGCGCAAATTACCGACGTGGCAATAGGCTCTCCGGCTTATATGGCGGGCGTCCGCGCGGGCGACGTCATCCGTGGGTTCGACGGCAAAACGATTGCCGACGCGCTGGAACTGCGGCAGGCGATCCTCGCGCATCAGCCAGGTCAGCGAATCCGGATCCGGGTCTGGCGCGACAACGCCAACCAATTCCTGGTCGCGCGGCTCGAAACCCGGCCCGCAACCCAAGTCGCGATGCGCTAATCGCCGCCCGAGTTCACTCGTGATAAAAGGCCGCGCTACCGCCCCGCGATAGCGCGGCTCCTTTTTCCGGCTCGCGCAACCGCAGCGTCTAATGGCCGAGTGGGAGGCGGAGGCATGGCGATGCACGCGTGGGCAGAGGCGCGCCGAAGCGGGAACAATCCCCACGCCCGGTCCGACCAGCGGCGGCTTCGAGCGCGCACCGGATCCCGATCGCCGTCGCTACCTGGCAATTCTCGCCGACGTGCTCTCGCGTGTGCTCGAGCGGCCGATTTGTTTATCGGCGACGGCATGCGCGTTCGTTTCACGCGTGACCCAAACGCGCAGGTGTCAGGTTTTCTGATGGGCGGGCGTTGGAATCGGGTTCAAAACCTTCGCTTCGAACGTGTCACCCGTCCATGAAGTCGCCCTACGCGCGGTCTTTGTAGTGAGGCTTGCGCTTTTCGAGGAATGCGCGGGCGCCTTCTTCGATATAGCCTGCGCGCACGCAGAGAACCTGGTTGCGATCTTCCATCGCGATCGCTTGCTCCAGGCTGCCCGCATCGACGCTCGCCCACAGGCATTCCTTGGTCATGCGCAGCCCCAGCGGCGAGGTCTCGGTCATTTCGACCGCGAGGCGCCCGGCCGCCGCGTCAACCTCGGCGTCGGGATGCAGCTCCGAAACCAGGCCTGTCGCGAGCGCGCGCTGCGCGTTGATGAATCGCCCCGTCAGCATCAGCTCGGCTGCGACCGCCGTCCCGACCGAGCGCGGCAGATGGTAGCTGACGCCCATATCGCACGCGGAAAGCCCAATCCGGATGAATGCGGCGTTGAAACGTGCGGACTCACCCGCGATCCGCGCGTCGCACGCGAGCGCAAGCGCGAACCCTCCGCCGGCGGCCGGTCCGCGTATCGCCGCAATAAACGGCTGCGGCGCCCGGCGCATTGCGACCACCAGATCGCTCATCCTCCTCTGCGACTCGACCGTGTCGGTGGTCGAGGAGCCAAGCCCCGTGTCTCCGCGATTCTGCTCCTTCAAGTCCAGGCCGGCGCAGAACGCGCGACCAGCCCCGCGCATCACGACCACTCGCGTTTTGCGGTCGGTCGGGAGCCGGCGCAGGAAGTCTTCGAGCTCGGTGACCATCTGGGCGCTGAGCGCGTTCAGGTTGTGTGGGCGATTCAAGGTCAGCCAGCAGACTGAGCCTTCGTTTCGGGTTTCTATCGCTTCGTATGCCATTCAATTACTCCCGGGTATCGAGGTCGATTTCGGTGCATCGGAACTCATGTCCCGAAGCTTGCTAGTGCCACTGCGAATACCGCTTTATTTAGTCAATGACTGCGGGCTTACGCGCCCTACGATGTCCCAAATTGTCTCTTGACATAACTCGGACCGAACCGGAACCTTTGCCACTACCTCGATTCACGGCGGCACTTGCGCACTAGCGCTCGCACCGCCAGCGCGAGGACTAGTAAAGGAGACGCGATGGCTGGAGAAAGTGACATACTGACAATCGCCGAGTTGTCGCGACATCTGCGGGTTCATCCCACCACCATCTATCGCCTGTTGCGGCAGGGCCGTATTCCCGGCTTTCGAGTTGGCAGCGCATGGCGTTTCAACCGGACCGCCATCGAAAAATGGGAGCACACCGAGGGACCTATAACCGATTTCGAGACTCCTCAGCGTGGCCGCCGTTCGCGCGGCGCAAAGGTTGCTCGCGCCAGAAAGTAGAGCGCAGAGCCGACGCTTTGCGCAAGCGCGCACTTTCGCATCGAGCAACCTGATCCTGGACCGATCATCCGGGGCTCCGCGTCCGCATACGCAAAGGATTGGCCGCGCATTCAGCGGCCAAGCGTCAAAGCCATGCGCGCGGGAGGCCGATTCGTGCTCGATTTTCCACGAGGTTTACCGTGCACGAGGCCACCGTGCGGAACGTGAACAATAGCTCGCCGCCGAACCGCGCGAGCGGCGGGTGCTCCTCGCCGCTGATCGATTTGCGCGCCGCGCCGTTTGACAACCGAGCGTCCAACCTAATACCTAACCTTCAAACGAATTAAAGCGGGAGCAATACGCGGCGATGCCGACCAAGTACACCGACGTAAAGGGCCATGCGACATACTATTTCTATCACGGCGCAACCACGTTGCCCGACGTGGTGCCGGATTTCAGCCGCGGCCGCGCGATCGTGCTGGTCCATGGCGCCGGCTCCAACGCGCATCAATGGCATCGCCAGATAGCCGCGCTCGGGCAGCATCACAGCCCGGTTGCGCTCGATCTGCCGGGTCACGGCCGCTCGGCGGGAGTCGAGGGTCTGGCGACGGTGCGGGACTACGCGGATTTCGTCGCCGCGTTCATGGACGCGCTAAAACTGCGCTCGGCGGTGATCTACGGCCATTCGATGGGCGGCGCGATCGCGATGGAAATGGCGCTGCGGCATCCGGCGCGGGTGCAGGCGCTGGTCCTTGTCGCGACGGCAGCGAAGTTCAATCTTCCGCCTGATCTGGTCGAATCGCTACGCGCGGTGATGATGGGACGCGCGCCGCAGGCGTTTACGACCGACGCTTACTCGCCGAAAACGATCAAGGAAAACTTCGACGTGATTCGCGAAGGCTGGATGGAGCAGATCAGGACCGACCCGCGCGTGCGCTACACCGACGTCGCCGCGTGCATGAAGGTCGATTTGCGCGACGCGCTCGCGAATATCGACAAGCCCACACTCGTAGTCGCCGGCGCCGACGACAAGGGCACTCCGCCCGCCGACGCGGAAATTATCCAGAGCAAAATCCGCGGCGCAAAGCTCGTGACGATTCCCGACTCGGGCCACGTGATTGTGCATGAGCGCCCCGCCGAGCTGCAGGCATCGGTCGATTCATTCCTCGCCGGTCTTAAATAAGGCGCTCTCAAGCAAGGATCATCCATGAGCCTTTCCCGAAAAACCGCAGTCGCCGGAGTGTATGAGCATCCGACCCGCTTCGCTCCGGACAAGTCGATGTTCCAAATCATGGCCGAGAGCGTGCGCGGCGCGCTCGACGACGCCGGATTGAAAGTCAAAGACGTTGACGGACTCGCGACTACCGGCATGGGCATGGGCGGGATGGGGATAATCGGATTCGCCGATTACATGAACCTGACGCCCAACTATGTCGATTCGACCGCGATCGGCGGATCGTCTTTCGTCGCGCACACCGCGCACGCCGCCGCCGCGATCGCCGCGGGCCTGTGCGAAGTTTGCGTGGTCGTGTACGGCTCGACGGCGGCGTCGTCGCGCTTCGCGATTGGCACCGGAGGCGGGGGCGGCTCGAGCGATCCGCCCGATCAATACGACGCTCCCTTTGGTGTCACCACGGTCGGCGCATACGCGATGATCGCGCAGCGGCATATGCATGACTATGGCACCACCGCGGAGCAACTCGCGGAGATCGCGGTCACGATGCGGCTGCATGCGTCGATGAATCCGGTGGCGAAGTATCGCGATCCGATCACGGTCGAGGACGTGCTCGCCTCGCGCGTGATCTCCTCACCGCTGCATCTGCTCGATTGCTGCATCATCTCAGACGGCGGCGGCGCGCTGGTGATCACCTCGGCCGGGCGCGCGAAGAATCTCAAGAAGAAACCAGTCTATATTCTTGGCGTCGGCGAAGCGGTCCGCCACGCGGCGCGCGGCCAGCGCGACTATCTCGATATCGCCGCGAATCAGTCGGGCAAGCTCGCCTTCGAGCGCTCCGGGGTCACGCATAAAGATATCGACATGGCGATGATCTACGACTCGTTCACGATCACCGTGCTCTCGACCCTCGAGAACCTGGGCTTCTGCAAGCGTGGCGAGGGCGGCGCGTTCGTAAGCGGCGGCCGGCTGCGCTTCGACGGCGCGTTTCCGATCAACACTGACGGCGGAGGCCTGTCGTCGAATCATCCGGGGATGCGCGGAATCTTCCTCGTGATCGAAGCGGCCAAACAGTTGCGCGGCGAATGCGGACCGCGCCAGGTAAAAAATTGCAAAACCGCGCTGGTGCATGGCACCGGCGGAGCGCTCGGCACGCGCCATTCGGGCGCGACGCTCATACTTTCCAATCAGTAGGCCATCGCCATGCCTGAACAGAAAGAAAAAAAATACTCTAAGCCGCTGCCGCATCTCGACGAGGAAAATCGCCCGTGGTGGGAAGCGCTGAAGCGCCACGAGCTGTATATCCAGAAATGCAGTGATTGCGGCGATCTTCGTTATTATCCGCGCGCGCTGTGTACCAACTGCCTCTCGTCGCGCACCCAATGGCTTCGTGCGAAGGGGAGCGCCAAGGTCTATACCTTTACAACCACCTACCAGAACGGCGCCGCGGGATTTCGCGAATCGCTGCCCTACATCATGGCCTACGTCGAGCTCGACGAGGGCCTTAAGATGCTCACCAATCTGGTGGAATGCCGCCCGGAAGAGGTTAAAATAGGGATGCCCGTCGAGGTCGTATACGAGGACGTCACGCCTGAGGTGACCCTCGCGAAGTTTCGCCCGGCGAGGTAAGGAACATATCCGCTTGAGCACAATCCTTGACCTGCATTCGCATAGCGATGCGTCCGAAGACAGCCGCGCGCCTGTCGAAGCGTACCTCAACTGGATCCGCCTGCGGCACGCCGAGCGTCCGCTCGACGGCATCGTCCTGACGGAGCATCGCCAGTTCAATCGCGGAGCGGACTATCGGGCGCTCGAAGACAAGTTCGGCGTAATGGTTCTGCGCGCGTCGGAAGTCGAGACCAACTACGGCCACGTGCTGGTGTATGGCGTCAACGACGCCATTCTCGCGCGCTTCGATTTCGCCAATATCCGGCTCGACGCGCAGACGCTCGTCGATGAAGTCGCGCGCCTCGGCGGAGTCGCCGTGCCGTGTCATCCGGGACGTCCGAATATCGGCCTGTACGAGCATTACGCGGCTGAGCCCGCGCTCGAAAATCTGGTCGCGGTCGAGGTGCTGAACGGCGGCTCGCGCAAAGGCGAAGACGAGCGCAGCGCGGAACTGGTCGCGCGTTTCGGCTACCGGGCGGTGGGCGGATCGGACAGTCATCTGGTGAGCCTGATCGGCCTGTGCGCGACGCGCTTTGCGGCCGAAATTCGATCGATCGACGACCTGGTGCGCGAACTCCAGACCGGCGTTTACGAGCCGGTGGATTTTCGTCCCAGGCGCAAACCGGTTGCGCACGCGGTGGCCGAGGAAACGAGATAGTCGCGATGGCTGTGGAATACGATCCGGCGCTGATCAACAAAGTCTTTGAAGTCACCGATCCGGTGACTGTCACGGGCGAGAAAATCGCGAAGTTCTGCGCCGCAATCGGCGAGACCAATCCGCTCTACACCAACGACGAAGCCGCCAAGAAAGGCCCCTTCGGCGGAATCGTCGCGCCGCCTTCGTTCGCCACGATGTTCCGCAACGGCCGCCATTTTTTTGAAAACGTTCCGCGCTTCGGCCGCCGCGGCTTCGACGCCGGCAAGGACGTCGAATTCCTGACGCCGATCCGGCCGAACGACGCGATCACGCTCACCTCTCACGTCAAGGAAATCTACGAAAAGACCGGACGCACCGGCACGATGGTGTTCGTGGTGATCCGTTCGACGCTCAAAAATCAGAACGGCGAAGTCGTCGCGCATATCGACCATCGCTTCATGAACCGCACCTAGCCATCCTGGCCCACCGCGGTTCTACCAAGAAAAAATTTGCATGAAAAAATTTGCGGACGTTACAATCGGCGACACGCTCGGACCTACCGAGCAATTCGTAAGCAAAGATAATTGCCGCGCGTTTGCGCGCGCAGGCGGAATCGAAGCGCCGCGATTTATGGACGACGAAGGCGCGAAGAAAGAGGGCCTGCCCGGGATGATCCTGCCGGGCAACATGAGCCTGGGCCTGCTCTCGAAATTTGTAACCGATTGGATCGGTGTCGAAGGCGGCGCGCGCCTGGTCCGGATGAGCACCACATATCGCGTGCCCGTGCTGCCCGATCACACGCTGATGCTGAGCGGCTTCGTAACCCACTCGATTCCCGAAGAGCGCATCGCGGAAATCGACGTCTGGATCGAAAATGAAGACGCCGAACGCCTCGTCACCGGCACCGCCACCGTGCAGTTCGATTCCTAGCAATCTGTGTAATCTGCGTAGTCCGCGGTTCTCTGATTTCTTAAAGCGCGCGAAGTTCGGAGGCAATATCGCGACGGGTCGCGGAGAGCGCGGGTACCAGCGCACTCAACAGGCCGATCGCGGCTGCGATGAGAAAGCTCTCGATCGCGACAATCGGCAGCAGCCGTAAGACCTGCACGATCGGGCCCAATGTAGCGCCCGCATACGGCACCAGCGCCAGCGCGACGTATGCGAGCGCGCATCCGAGCACTCCGCCGGCGCATCCGATAAGCGCGCCCTCGCTGAGCACCATCGCTACGATCATGCGCGAGGTGAACCCCAGAGATCGCATCACCGCCATTTCGTTTCTGCGCTCGCGCACCGCCATCGCGGCCGTGTTCGCCGCGACCATCCCGATCACGACGATCACGATGAACGCCAGAATTTTCACGCCGTCGAACAACAGCCGGAAGGTTCTTAGCTGATTGCGTCCAAGAGTGATTTCGGATTCGCTTTTCGTCTCGAACGCGGAATTGGCGAAGCGGGAGTCGATCTCGTTGACGATGGCGGGAATCGAGTCCGAATGATCCGCTTTGACCCAGTAGAGAATCACCTGGCCGTGCACCGGCGAAGCCTCGTCAATGAAATCGCGCCGCATGATCAGCGCGTGCATTGGCGAACTGCCGCCCATCGTCCCGAGGATTTTGACTTCGATTTTTTCCGGGCTGCCGTCCAGTGTAATCGTGTCGCCGACTTTCCATCCGAAGCGCTTCATCATCGCCGGAGCTGCGATGCATCCGTTGCGCACACGCTGTAACTGGTCAACCTCCGTTTGCGAGATCTTCCAGTCGGGCCACATTTCTCGTATCGCATCCGGATCGATTCCCGCACCAGCCACCTGATCCGAGGCTTTGCGGTAAGTGCCGGTCCATACCCCATATCCGCTGACCGCCACCACGTGTGGCATAGCGCGGATGGTCGATTCGTACGCGTGGGGCAGTGCATAGAAGAAACCGGCCTTGTTGTGGACGATCACGCGCACGTCGCTAGCGGAATCGCTAAGAATCCGATCGACCACCGCGGGCAGGCTGATAAGCGCGGCGAAGATGAAAATAGAAACCCCAATCGAAAGCACGGTCAAAAGCGTGCGCCGCCGATTGCGCAGCAGATTACGAAAGACCAGCGGCAGATATTTCATCGGCGATGCTGCGCCGTCACTGGTGAATCCGGCCGCCGCTCTCAATCTGTGAAATCTGCGGAATCTGCGGTTTCTCTGATGCTTGCGCCGTCCCCTCTACAGCAATGCGCCGCGGAAGGGTTCGTCGCGCGGGGGTGGGTATTGCAGCAGGTTGATTGCCCAGGTGCGCGCCTGGCGCAGCGCTTCTTCGGCGCGGCGAAAAGTCCGCTCCCGGTACATCACGCTCCACACGTACGCATCGACCGACGGCTCGTCGCCGAGCGTTACGTCCAGCATCCAGTCCTCGATTCCGGGACCGCAGATCAAAAGCCGCACCAGGCGGCCATGGTCGAGGATTATTCCGCGCGCCTCACGAGGAATGCGAAACTCGTCTTTGACGCGTTTGACCAGATGCGGCGGATAGTGATCTTCCGTCATCGCGAGATACACCCAATCGCCCTGAGGAGGATTGGCCTGGCGCGCGATGCGCAAATTATTGTCGGTTAGATCGTCTTTGGCGCGATCCTGATCGTAGTCGCGCGCGACCTGGTAAAACGCCATCGCGACCGGCAGCTCGGGCATCTCGACTTCGGACTTTGCCTTCTTCGGCTTTTTGAAGGTGGTCTCGACCCACCATCGATTTTCTACGGTCGGCTTGTTCGCCATGGCGGGATTATTTTACGCCACTTTTGCGCGCCGCGCGCGCCGGGCGGCCGCCGTCCGCGATGAATGCGCGGGGCGCGCGCTGCGCTTGTGCGAGACGCGCACCGATGCGCGCCGCGCCTTGCGTGTGCCATGAAGTCCCATAACCATCCGGCGCATGAACGCGTCAGCCTTGCGCTCGGCGTCGGTCCAGAAAAGATAATGACCCATCTCGTGATAGATCATCTGCACCCACATCCGCTCGCTGCGATAGATGCGGCCGCGTTTCCAGTTTTCCGGATGCACCAGATGGATGCGGCCGTCCTCGTAAGTTTTGCCGGCCGCTTTTCCCCAATCGATATATTCGAACCACGAAATTCGCGGCCGCCGCACCGCGAAGTAGCGGCACAGTCGTGCGACCGCGCGGTTGAAGGAAGCCTCGCGATGGCTGCGGAAGAATTCGACCAACTCGCGGTCGATTGAGCGCCGATGAATCTTCGGCGGAACCATCATTCGCACGGGCCGGGCCTCCAGAAGCAGGGAAGTGGCCGAATCATACGAAGCGCGCGCTCCAAGAGTCAACGCGGAATGGCAAAATAGGCTAAATAGCTGAGATTATTAGATTTTTGACAGCTTCGGCAGCCCGGATAGGAGCTCTATTATCGACCCTCCGACGCGCCGTTCAGCCAATCGCGCCCGACTCTTTGAGCCGCGCGATTTCATCCCACGTGAGGCCGGCTTCGAGCGCGACTTCCTCGGTGTGCGCTCCGAGTTCGGGCGCCGCGCGATGTTTTCGTGGCGCGACGTCGCCGAATTCGACCGGGCTGTTCACGATTCGAGCGCCGGGGAAGGCGGGATGATCGACTTCGGCGAATGCGCCGATCGCGTGCGCCTGCGGATCCTGCAGAACCTCGGCGCCGGTATGCATCGGCGCCCAGACGAGGTCATTGCGATCGAAGATCGCAGCCCACTCGGCGCGAGTTCGCGTCGCGACTGCCGCATCGATCGCGGCGGTCAATGCGGCGCAGTTTTGGGCGCGCGCCGATCCGTCGGCGAAGCGCGGATCGTTTTGCCACTCGGCGCGGCCGAGCGCCGCGCAGAATTGCGGCCAGAAGCGATCAGACTGGATCATCACGAAGTAGATCCATTTCCCGTCTTTGCATTCGTACGAACTCCACAGCGGATTGATCCGCTGGGTGCGGCTCTCGCTGGCGGGACTGGTGCCGGTCATCAGGCCGACGGTCAGATCCGTAGCGTTCATCCACAAGCCCATCGCGAACAGCGAGATTCGGACCTCGCGTCC
>JBOHWH010000047.1:0-10062 GCA_050736695.1 Binataceae bacterium (SeqCode)
CTTCCACGTCAAGCCCTCTCACGCGATTGCCGCGCTAGACGGCGCGCGCAATGGGCGCGTCGTCGAAGGATGCGTCGGCGGGGGCACCGGGATGATCGGCTACGGATGGAAGGGCGGAATCGGCACGGCCTCACGCAGGCTCGCGCCAGTGGCGGGCGGCTACACGCTCGGGGTCCTGGTGCAGCTCAACTGCGGCCGCCGCAGTGAGTTGGTGATCGCCGGCGTGCCGGTTGCGCGCGCGCTCGCGAGCGAGCCGAAATATTCCGCGTCGCGCGAGCTCGGATCGATCATCATTGTAGCGGCGACCGATGCGCCGCTATTGCCGCATCAGCTAAAGCGAATCGCGCGGCGGCTCACGATGGGCCTGGCGCGCACGGGCAGTGTCTCCGGCAACGGATCGGGCGACCTGTTTCTTGCGTTCTCGAGCGCGAATCCGCCGGAGCGATCGCGCACGGAAAAGCGCGCTCATGTGATCGATGTCCCGATGCTGCGAAACTCGCAAATCGATCCGCTCTTCACCGCCGCCGTGCAGGCAACCGAAGAAGCGATCGTGAATGCGCTTATCGCCGCGGACTCGATGTCCGGAATCGATGGCCACGTTATCGCCGCACTGCCGCACGACCGGATTCGCAAGATATTCTTGAGCCGGGGAACTGACTAACTCTGCACGCTGACCGTGATGCTCCAGGTGCGGACCGGAGCGACATTCTTTTCCCACGGGCGGACATAGACCATCTCAAGCTTCGCGCTGCCCGGCGCTTGCGCGTCGAAATGGAATACCTGCTTTGCCATCGCTCCGGGCGCCGCGTCTTTTGGTACCTCGAAATTGCCCAGTCCACGCGGCTTGAGCACGGCCGGATCGTTGCCGGCGATTTGCCACAGATATCCAGTTCCTGAAGTCGCCTTGAGCGACACCTCCAGTTCGGCGCCCGGCGCGAGCGCGATGCTCTTGCCGCTGTCGCTGTCGGTGACGACGATTGGATACGAGGAAGGCGTTGCGACGATCAGTGAGCATCCGGTGATAAGCGCGCAAAGCGCCGCGGCCGCTACAAGCATCGCGGAAAAATCAGCATGTTGTCCAAGTCTCATGGCTCTGTCCTCGCCCCCGCGCCAGGCACATCAAAAAAAAGGCGGCCGCTTGGGCCGCCTGAGAAATTCGGCGTTCGGTATTTTCTTGCGTCTAGTGTTTAGTCTCGATCCGGCGGCCGTAGGTCACTTCGCCCTTGTCGACTCGCAGGCTAAAACCGCAGTCCGGGTTGGTGCAGACCCACGCCTTGAACATCACGGAGGCGCCTTCCTGTCCATAATCCGACAGAGGAATCAGCGACCCGTCGTTACACTTCTGGCACTTCGGCCACTCCATCAGCCACCCTCCTGAAAACCTACCCAAACCCGCTACGCTCCGGTTGCGAAGTTATCCGACCCCACATTCTAAAGCAACGTGGCAGGTCCGGTCCGCATAATTCGCCCCGAACCGCGGCGGCGGTGTTAGACTTATCCGATGGCGTCTGCTTCGACCTCAGCTCCGGCTTTCCTCGTCCGCGAAGCCACCCGCAAGGACCATCGCCAACTCGTGGCGCTCGCGCGCCGGCTCGACTCGATCAATCTGTCGACCGACTCGGCCGGCCTGAGCGAGCTGCTCGTCCGCTCGGAGCGATCGTTTCGCGGGCTGGCCGGCGATCGATCGCGAGCCGTGTACATCTTTTGTGCGCAGCGAATCGGCTCGGGGAAAATCGCGGGTGCCTCGATGATTATCGCCAAGCACGGCACGCCCGAGTCACCGCACTTTTACCTGGAGATCGAAAACGAAGAGCGCTACTCGAAGCGCCTGGACAAGATGTTCCGGCATCAGTATTTGCGGCTGCGCCATTCGATGGACGGGCCGACGGAGCTGGGCGGTCTAATCGTCGCACCGGGTACGCGGCGGCATCCGGAGCGCGTCGGCCGCCAGCTATCGTGGGTGCGGTTTCTGTATCTGGCGAAGTATCCGCGGCGCTTTGAGCGCCGCGTGGTGGCCGAGATGCTGCCGCCGCCGATGCCGCGGCATCGCAACGCGTTCTGGGATCACTTCGGGCGGCCGCTGACCGGGCTTTCGTTTCGCGAAGCCGACCGGCTTTCGATCCACGACAAGGAGTTCATCCACGCGCTTTTCCCGGACTCCCCGCTTTACACCTTTTTGCTGCCCGAAGCGGTGCGCGCGTCGATCGGCACGGTGGGCGACCAGACGCGCGGCGCAGTCCGGCTGCTCGAGCAGGCCGGAATGCGATTCCTGAACCAGATCGATCCATTCGACGCCGGACCCTACTACGGCGGCGAGCTCCAGGAGCTCGCGCCGGTGAAGCAGCATCGAATCGCGCGCGCCGTGGCGGGCGAGGTCGATCGGCGGGCGCATCCGCGATGGCTCTTTGGGCTCGAAGATCGGCGGCGTGGATTTCGCGCGGTTGCGGCGCATGGAATAGCGCGAGGAAATCGAATCGTCATCGCGCCCCAGGTGCTTGCCGCGCTCGGCGCGAAAGCGGGCGACCCGCTCGACGCGGTGCCGATTCCATGAGCGTCGCGCGGCACGGCGCGCCGGCGTAAGGTACTTGGCGATGATCGAACTGAAAAACCACGCGAGAATCGCGCGCTGCGGACAGATCGCAATCGCGGCCCTTTTTGTGATCGCGACAGGACCGGGGCCGGCGCACGCGCAAGCGCGCGCGATGCCCGATGTCGGCGGCCAGGGCGGACAGACACTCGAACTCAGCCCGACTGCGCCGAGTCCGCAGACCTCGATGCCGCGGCAGAGCAACGACGACAACACTCGCGTCATCCCGGTTATTCCGCCCAACGCGCAGGTGCTGTCGCTGCCGCAAGCGAGTACCGATTTCATCGGCAAATGGGGCGGGCATCTCGATCTGACGCGCAACTACGGACAAGGCCATCCGCCCGAACAAACCGGTGTCAGCATGGTATTTGGCGAGCAGGAGGGCTCAGTCGTTCTCGCGACGACGGTCTTCGGCAATGCCCAGGCGCAGATCCTCGAGACCAAGGCGAGCACCGACGGTCCGCGCACAGTGAAGTTGATCGTGAAGGGGCTGGAGCTCGGCGACGATCCGCCGCTGCGGCATGTCGAGAAAATCACGCTCGAGATGATCGACAAGAATCAGGTCAAATGCCACAAGTCGGTCGATCTGTACGTTTCAGGTTTTTCTAACCCGGCGATGGAAGCGGAGTACGAGGGGACGCTGCATCCGCTGACGCGCCGCGAAGATCGGATGCTCACCGAAGAAGCGATCAGAAACGGCCAGGTCCCGCGCGCGCGCATCAACGAAGGCAATCCCCCGCCGCCCCCGTCCGAGTAGCGCCGCGGGCGGCGCATCAATCGCTCAAACAAGGCAGTCGCCGCCTAAAGCTGGCGGAGGTTGGAAAAAGCGGCTGGAAGCCACTGACGGTGAGCCGCCTCACGCGGCGACTGCTCACCACATTCAGTTGGCGTTCACGGTTAATACTATTTGTATAGAACGCTTGCTCGCAGACGGAACGGAGTGTAGAAGGACTTATCCGTGAAGGGGAGGTTGGCGAGAGATGTGGGGGAGAGATCGGCGGGGACGGCTTGATAAATCCAACAACACTTCAACCGAACAATCGCTGAGCGACGCCGGCGCGCGGCGCGGTCGCGATCGGCGCCGCGGGACGGCGGCGCTCGGGCTGGCGCTGATCGTGATGGCGGTCTTCGCGATTCTTGGCGGCGTCCGCACGCGATCGGCCGCGGCGAATCCTCCCGTCAGCGCCGTTATCGCGCAACCAGCCTCCGCGAGTATCTGCGGTGCTGGTTATCGCGCACTGACCTTCACCAACAATTGCAGTTACGACGTCTATCTAGGCGAGAATCTCAGTCAGCCGCAGGTTGACGGGACGCCTACTTGCACGACGGACAGCGCCTGCAACAACGGCTCGGTGAACACGAACCTGAAATGCGTTGCCGGCGCGCCCAGCGCCACTTCTGGCGCATGCACTCTCACCTGCTCGTCGGATTCAGATTGCGGACCCAATCAAGTCTGTTTCTCAGGAAGCGTTACCGGTGGAAACGCCTGGTACGACGTGGGTGGCACCACCACCGTGAAAGAGTGCTGGTTTACCAACCTGGAGCCGACGCCAATATCCACTCCGTCACCAACATCTAATTGGGATCTCCCGGCCAACGGCGGCCAGTCCGTGATCTGCGTTCCCGAGGCGACGCCGACCACCGGAGCGGCGAAGGGAGCGTCGTGCACGCAGCCGTCGGATTGCGCCAGTGGCAGTTGTTTCGATCCCACCGCTCCCGCCAAGCAATGCACGGTGGGCGATAGCAACTGCAAATGTGGAGCCTTGTTTAGCTGGAGCGGCAATTTCTGGGGACGCACGGGATGCGTCGCCGGAACCGGCGGCGCTCTGACCTGCGACACCGGGAATTGCAACGCGGCCAATGGCGTGGCCGGACTGCTCGATTGTAGCGGCGACACCACCGGCACTCCGCACGGCGAACAAAACCCCGCGAATTTATCCGAGTTTACTTTGCTGAACCCGACCGATGGGGGCGACACCTACGACGCCAGCATGGTCAACGGCTTCAACGTCGGCTTCGAGGTATCACCCGTCTCGGGAACCTATACCGGATCCCCAAGCTCGGGGTATTGCACTTCGCCCGGCGACGGATGTTCATTCAACCTTCTTCAGACCTGCCCCACTCAACTGCAGTTGAAGAATGCGGGAGGCACCGTTGTCGGATGCTGGGCGCCTGCCCAGGCTTGCCAGCAGGGCACAACGGCCCAGCAGACCGCACTCGGATGCACCAATAACGTGCCGTTCCTGTGCCAGACGAATTCCGATTGCCCATATAACACGACCGGTTCGCAAACCTTGACCTGTGCCATTTCAGGAGGGCAGTCATTCGGCCAATGCGAATGCACCAGTTCCGCCGACTGTCCGTGCGGCTATTCATGTACCGGCAACGCATGTCTTCAGGACGGAAGTGCGGGCGTGACCTCGACCTGGGCGGATCTCTACGGATGCGCGAACTACTATGCCCAGCTCACGCCCTACGGTTCGCCCGGCGCGGCCGGAAGCTGCCCCGCGCCAGCGTCCACGAGTCTCGAAACCGGGATCGTGTGCGGATGCCCTTCGTGGTCACCCACCGGCGCATGCAAGGCCGACAATATCAACTGGGAACAGATTCCCGCAGGCAGTACTTCGCCGGTTCCCTCGCCGGCGCCAACAACCTCCGTCGGCGACTTCTACCTGTTGTTCCACAACGCGTGCGCTACCAACTACGCGTATCCATACGACGACAACGCCGGCTCCATTGGCTGCGCCGCGGCGTCGGGAGCGATGGTGGGTCCATCGTACAACATTACTTTCTGTCCGGCGGGAACCGCGCCGACCGCGACTCCGACTATCACCCCGACTCCAACGGTGACGCCGACCGCGACTCCGACCACGATCGTACCTACACCGACGCCAACCGCCACGCCAACCTCGACCTCGATTGCAACGCCGACGGCATCGCCGACTTCAACCGTAACCGCAACGGCAACTGCGACGGCCACCGCGACTGCAACCGCGATACCCACGGCTACGCCGACGCCTTCGGGCGCATGTATCCAGGCCAACCCGGGGGCGCTTGAGTTCCCAAATCGCGCGGCGGGCCGCGGCCGGGTCACGCGCCATTTCCAGATCACCAACTCATGCGCTGAATCGGTCAGCGGCTATGTGACGCCGCTCAACGACACGGCGTTCTTCGTGATCAGAGGCGGAGGGAATTTCTCGCTCGCCCCGGGAAACTCGCGCAAGATCGTCGTCGCGTTCCGCCCGCCTCAAGCCGGCAACTTCCGAAGCAACGTCCTGATCGTCGGCAGCCAACCGGGCCACCAGCAGGTTACCGTCGATCTGTCGGGGGTGGGAACCCCGCGTCCTTAGTAGTGAAGAGATAGAGAGCCGCTGATCGCGCGAAGGCCCGGAAGCAATTTCGGGCCTTCGCTTTTCGGCCTCACGCCCGTCCGGTGCGAGCCCGCGCGGCTTCCTGCTCGCAGCCGTCTCGGCGATAGCTGGAGGATCGGTGTACTGCGCGGATTCTTTCGCTAGAGTTCCTGGGCCCAGTCCTGCGCGGAGTGCAGGAACCGAAGTATCTCGACCCTGCTTTCGCGAACGCGATACGAGACAATATAGCCAGTGCCTTTCACGTATAGTTCACGCGTGTCACCGAATCTGCCGGCTCTTCCCATCGAGGGAAAGCGAGCCAGCATCTCAACCGCGTCAATGACTCGCGTGAATATGCGCGTTGCGGCCCGGCGGCCGTCGCAGGCCACATAATCGAAGTGTTCCTCCAAGTCAGTCAGCGCCGCCTCGGTCCATTCAACGTGCATCGCGTCGAATCTTGGCGAAGAGGCGTCTGACTTTGGCGTCGCTCGCGAATTGCCCTCGGTCGGCTTGTGCGATGCCCTCCTTGATCGCGGCGACCTGCCATTCGTTCGAGTCCAGATAGTTGCGGACTGCCTGCGCCGCGAGATAGGACTTGGTGCGTGCGGTCGCCTTCGCCAGTTTTTCCAGGCGCTTCTTGCTCTTGGCGTCGATTCGGATCGTCAGCACTTCGGCCATCGGATGCTCCTGTATTGAGAGGTATACAGTAGCTTCCGGTACGGAATGCATCAATCGGGATCTATCCGGGAAATCTGTGGATTGCCCGGCCAGCCCGCCGGGATCCTTCGGCTCGACTGACGAGCCTCAGGATGACGCCGCGGGCACGCCGCGGCGTCACTTCATAGCGCGGGCGGAGAAGCCGCGTTCGTTGTAGCAGAGCAGCGAGCGCTTGGAATCCAGCGTGGTTTCCATCACGACTTCGCGGCCCCACAAGCGATGCAGATACGCCATCGTTTTCTCCGCGTATTCGAGATGCAGGTCGCGGCCGTCGTGATGCTGCTTTAGGTAGAGCGTGCGGGTCTGCCCGAAGTCCGCGTCTTCAACCTTGATCACGGGAATCGAGTTGGTGCCGACGTTCCTGATCAGCGTCTCTTTGACCTCGCGCCAGCCCTCGTCGTCGGCGACTTTGCCCACCACCAGATCCTCGCCGCGCGCTTCGTACTGGAAGATGTCCATCTCGCGCATCAGATCTTCGGTCAGGTAGCGGCGCAGAAAAGATGTGTCGCGCTCAACCTCGCGAACCTCGAACAGCTTGTCGCGCGCGGATTCGGCCCGGGGCCCGTCGCGCTTGAGCTCGTCGGCGGTTGGATTAGTCCATCGCCGCTCGATGTCTTCCCAGATTTTGTATCCGAGATGATACGGATTGAGCTGGCCGGGAATCGGGCGCACCACCTGATTGTGGCGCACGATAAATTCCAGATGCAGCCCCTGTTCGAGGCGCAGCGACTCGACGATCTTGTGATGCCAGTAGCTGGCCCATCCCTCGTTCATGATTTTGGTTTCCATCATCGGGATGAAATACTTGGCTTCTTCATCGACGATGGTGAGCAGATCCTTTTCCCATTCGGCGAGATAGGGATTGTGATCGCGGATAAAGATCAGCAGGTCTTCATCGGGTTCGAGCGGAACCTTGTGCAGGTCGGGCTCGCTGAATTCCTGGCGCGCATGGATTTTTGCGAACGGATCGGGGCGCGGATGCGCCAACTCGAGCGCGAGTTCGACCTGTTCCTCGCGCGAGTGTTTGCGAATCGCCAAGTTGCGGCGGCAATTCCATGACAGCGCATGCGCGGCGTCGAGGATGCGCTCGATTTTTTCGATTCCGATCGAAGGATCCTCGGCATAGCGCCGCACGCGCATCGCATGCGCCTTGAAGATCTCGATCGTCAGCTCGGCGCGGGTCGATCGATAGGTGAAGTTGTTCTTGAAGAAATCGTTGTGTCCGTAAACGTGCGCGATCGTCAGAATCTGCAGCAGCAGCGTGTTGTCGCGCATCAGGTACGCGATCGCGGGATCCGAATTGATCACCATCTCGTACGGCAGCCCGGAGACGCCGTGATCGTAAAGCGTCTTGAGCTTCTCGTAAGACTTGCCGTACGACCAGTGCGGGTAATGCGACGGCATCCCGGAGTACGCCATGTACCCGAGCATCCCGGTGTGATCGCAGATTTCGAATTCCTGGGTGTAGCAATCGAGCCCGTACTCATCGGCCTTCTCGCGAACCTTCGCATCCCACTGCGCGAGATCATCGAGCGTGTAGTTCGCGTGCGAGCCCGGTTCGCGCGCGGCCTTTGCGATGCTGCTCATTCCTTCACCCTGTCTTTTGCGAGGAACGCCTTGAACGACGGCCAGATGTCTTCCTTGCGCTCGATCAGAACGGTGTGGAAATTCGGCGCCTGAATTTTGCGAAACACATTCAGCATCGAAGATTCGTAATAGCGCGACCCGAGCGGCTTGATCTCGCCGTACCCGAACAGATTGCAGATCGACGCGAGCTCTTCGCCGGCTTTGAGCGCGGCGGGATTGTCGGAGTCGAAGTTGTCGCCGTCGGAGCAGTGAAACGCGTACACGTTCCACAACGACGGATGATAGCGCGCGGCGATTATCTCGAGCGCCTTTTGGTATCCCGACGAAATAAAGGTGCCGCCGGATTCGCCCTTGTGAAAAAATTCTTCTTCGGTGACTTCGCAGGCTTCGGTGTGATGCGCGATGAAAATGATTTCGACATTGCGGTAGCGGGTTGAAATGAACTGGTAGAGCAGGAAGAAAAAGCTTCGCGCCAGGTATTTCTTCATCGTGTCCATCGAGCCGGAGGTGTCCATGATGCAAATGACGGCGGCGTTTGACTCCTCGCGTGTATCGACCTCAACGTGCTTGTAGCGCAAGTCGCCTAGATGAAACGGGAAGCGCTTCTTTACCGCGCGACGCATCCCGCCACCCGCGGGCATGCCGGGCGTCGTGTCATCGGTTTCACCGGTTTCGTCCAGTGCATCGGAATCCGGCAAATCTTCGGCCTCGTTAAGCTCGGCGAGGCCGAGATTCCCGGCCTCGCGGATCGCCTCGTCAGATTCGGCCGGCACAGGCGCTCCCGGCTCCAGTCCGCGCGCCTGACCGGCGTTGTGCGCGGCGTTACCGCCCTGGCGCCGCTCCGACGCGAGCTTCCGCATCACGCGCTGCTTGGCGGTGCGGCGCTTGTCCAGCCGCACGCGAATTCCAACCTTGCGATAACCTTTGCGGCGCGAGGAATAGTCGGAGATTATTTCGCGCAGCGCCCGGCGCTCGAGGTTCGGGAGCTCCAGATCCTCGAACATTATCTCGATCAGCTCTTCGAGCGTGACGTCGGTTTCATAGTAATCGACGCCGGGACGATCGCCCGCCATGTCGTCGCCTTGGCCCTGGCCTTCCTTGCCGGTCTTGCCGACGACATCGCCAGGCTTGGAATCGCCGTTGCCCTGCGAAGCGCCGGGAGAATTTTCTCCGAAGATGAAGCGGTACTCTTTGATGCCGCGCAGCGGAACCTTGATGACGCGGTCCTTGTCTTTGCCGATGATCGATTCTTCGGCGATGATGTCGGCGATATTTTCGCGGATCGATTCGCGAACTTTTTGGCGATGCCGCTGGCGGTCGCCGGCGGAACGGTCGGAGCGTTCAGCGTCAGAGGGCCGGTATTCGCGGAAGATAGTATCGCCAGTTGCCATAGATATGCACCTCGTCGGTGGCTGAGGCAATTATACGCCTTCGGCCGAAAGGTAGATATTCGCATCCCCTGAAACCGCGCCGCAGCGGTGGCTTCGTTTTGCATTTTCCCCAGTCGCGCCAGGATCGAACCGCACGCCAATCCTCAAGAAATTTTCCACAACGGTGGCTTCATTGCGGGTTTCCGTAATCCATGAGTTGACGATGAAACGTCGCATCGCACGCGACCCTCGAGGCGATCGCGAGTAATGCGCTCGCGCATGTTTGTGGAAACCGAGGTAGTGCGAGTGTTCTGAGACATCCGACCTAACCCCCGACCCCTTCCCGCTCGGGAAGGGGAGCGAGAGAGTCGCCGCCGCCGGTAAAATTGGGCTGTGTGAATCCTCGCGCGACAGATCCGAGTCCGACATTTTCCGCTGCTTCGGCGGGCCG
>JBOHWH010000048.1:0-15045 GCA_050736695.1 Binataceae bacterium (SeqCode)
GGGCCGCAGACTCAAAAAAATCACGACTCTCAGATGACGGAAAGGCGGCGCGCAACGAGTCCAAAAAATTCACTGCCTCTCAGTGTCTCGCGAGAGGTACAGGCTATGGCTATGGCGCAGGCGAATAATTCGGTACGTGGGAACCGAAGGGGCAATCAGGCCGGAGGATTGAAAAAGGCCAAGGTTCGCACCTCAATACTTTCGCGAGGCACCGGGTCAGCCGCACTGGTGGGATCGTCGAAGGCCGAATGTGCGCTGAAACGCGCCACGTCGGTCCTGGAATCGTAACACTTCAGCAGCATCACCTCTTCCCGAGCCATCTGAGGGAAGTAATACCATCGATGCTTGGGATTGTAGGCGACCGAGTAAACTTCGCCCTTGCGATCGCGGTAAATCAGCTCGTGAATCACGAAATCCTGAGCCTCGATGCTCTGTGCGTCACAGACCGCCAGTGGACTCTCCTGGACCGGGCCGCGAATCGGACGCCATACGTTGATGACGGCAAAGCGGTTCTTCAGCAGCTCGTCAGCCTCGGCCGGCAACAAATCCCGCACCCGTTGCGGGCCTGATTTGATCGTGTAGTCGTTGTGCGCAACTTTGACCGGTTCCTGGATTCCTTTCTCGCCCTGCTTGGCGCGCGCGCGGCACCGCAGGTTGTAATCGAACACCAGTACTCGCGCCGCTCCGGTTGCTTCCCGGACCATCCGCTCGACCTCGGGATAGTAAACCTCGCGCACCTCGCGGTCGGAATAAAAATCCCGGACCGCGGAGTCCTGATGGATCAACGCGACGCCCTGGCGATCAAGCGACAGTTCGCGCGCGAGTGGACGCGCGTTATGGATCGCGACGGGAAACTTTGCGTACTTCCCGGTGCGCGCGGAAACCCCCGGTGGTGGCGCGTAGGTATAAGTCGTGGGCCTCTGGCCGCGATCTTCCAGATAGTTCAGTTGCGCATCTACGTGTTCGCTATTTTCCATGGGGCACCGCCGTATGCCTATGACTTTATCTCGCGCGGCGCCGCGGCTCAAAGCGCTGGTAGAGTTCCGGCGTCGCAGCGACAGGGCAGCGTCAGTGCGAGCGCGCCCGAAATCGCCAGGGCGACCGCAAGCGTCGCGAGTCCGCCCCTGAAGCTGTGCGTCGATTCTTTCATCAAGCCGATCACGTACGGGCCGCAAAAGCCGCCAAGATTTCCGAGCGAATTAATTAGCGCGATTGCGCCCGCCGCGGCGGTACCGCCCAGGAACTCCGGCGGGATCGCCCAGAACGGACCAAAGGTGCTGAAAATTCCCGCCGCGCCAAGCGCGATCGCGGCCAGCTCAAAAATCGGTTCACGCGCGATCGCCGAGAGAATGAATCCTGCCGCGCCCGCGAACGCGCAGACCGCCAGCACGCGGCACCGGCCGCCGTCGCGAATCGATCGGGCGTCCGCTATCGCGCCGACCCGCACCATCGCAATCGCGGCCACGATAAATGGAATCGCGGTTATCAGTCCGATGGCGAAATCGCTGCTCGCGCGGAATCCCTGCACGATTTGCGGGAGCCAGAAGCTCACACCGTACAATCCGAACACGATTCCGAAATAGATTAGCGCCAGAAGCCAGACCCGCGGGTCCTTCAGGCCGTCGCAAAGGCGGTACTCCTGCGCCCCCGCCGCCGAACTACGTTCGCGCTCGAGCATCGCCCGCAGCGCGTCGCGCTCGTCCGCCGCGAGCCAGCGCGCATCCTCGGGACCGTCGGGCAGCAGGATTGCAACGGCGACCCCAAGCGCGATCGCGGGTATTCCCTCGAGCAGGAACAGCCACTGCCATCCCGCAATACCCAGCGTTTCGTGCATCATGAGCAGCGCTCCGGAGATCGGGCCGGCAACGATTCCCGCGACCGCCGCGGCGGTCATGAAAATCGCCACCGCGTGTGCGCGCTGGTACGCGGGAAACCATCGCGTGAGGTACAGGATCACACCGGGAAAAAATCCCGCCTCCGCCACGCCGAGCATGAAACGCAAGGCGCAGAAGCTCGCCGCGCCCTGTACCGCGACCATCGCGATCGCGACCACGCCCCAGGAGAGCATGATTCGCGCGATCCATCGCCGTGCGCCGACCCGTGCGAGAATCAGGTTGCTCGGAATCTCGAAAATGAAGTAACCGGCAAAGAACAGTCCCGCGCCAAAACCGAAAATCGCGTCGCTGATCCCGAGCGCGCGGTTCATCTGCAACGCCGCGAAACCAACGTTGATTCGGTCGAGATAGGCGACGATGTACAGCACGAACAGAAATGGCAGCAGGCGGCGGCGGACTTTTGCCAGTGCGGCCGCCTCGAGCGTGGCGGCGGCTTCGTCGGCAGGAATTGTCACCGGCCTTCTATTAGCAGGCGCGATGGCGCCCCGCCAATCATAGCGATGCGCCGGTTTTTGTTGGTTTTCGTTTATCGCCCGCACTCGGATAATCTCATGGGCGCGGACGCGCACTGCGTTAACGAATGATCCGAAGGGAGAATCCGATTGTGGCTTCAGATCAGGTGGTGTTTCTGCTCGATGTTGACAATACGCTGCTTGAAAACGATCGGGTGGTCGCCGACCTGATGCGCCATCTCGAAAAGGACGTCGGCACCGAGCAGCAGAAGCGCTACTGGACCTACTTCGAGGAGCTGCGCACGGAGCTTGGATACGCCGACTATCTGGGCGCGCTGCAGCGCTACCGGATCAACTACCCGCGCGATTTCCGAATCTTCGCGGTGTCGCTATTCCTGATCGATTACCGTTTCGCCAACCGCCTCTATCCCAACTCTCTCGACGTAATCGAGCATCTGAAACAATTCGGCCGCGTGGTAATCCTGTCCGACGGCGACGTCGTATTTCAGCCGCACAAGATCGAGAATTCAGGACTCTTGGAAGCGGTCGATGGCGACGTACTCATCTACATCCACAAAGAGCAAGAGCTCGAAGATATCAAGACCCGCTTCCCGGCTGCGCATTACGTGCTGGTCGATGACAAAGTGCGCATCCTGGCCGCGGTAAAAAAAGCGTGGGGCGCGCGGGTCACCACAGTTTTCCCCAAGCAGGGTCATTACGCGGCCGATGCGGCCGAGGTCGCCAAATATCCCGCGCCTGATATCACGATCGCGCGAATCGGCGACCTGCTCGATTATGATCGCGACAGGCTAAAGAACGCGGCGACGACCGGTTCAGCGCGGACCTGAGTATCGCACGCGGTCAATCGGCTCCGGAATGGCCAAGCGCCCGCGGCAAAGTCTCGCGCAGGCGATTCGCTTCGGTATCCAGCGCGATCAGCAGATCCTCGATCGCGTCGGGCGCTGCGCCCCGTTCGCCGATCGATTCGAGTGCGCCGCAGATTCCCGCAAGGCGGCGCGCGCCGATCACCGCCGACGATCCCTTCATCCGGTGCGCCGCACGCGCCAGTTCGGTGAAATCCGCGGTGCGCGAGAAGTTGCCGATCGCGGCCAACCTGTTGGGCATCTCCTCGAAAAACATTCGCAGTAGCACCCCGATCACATCGTCGGCGGAGTCGCACCCGATTTCCCTGAGGTCGGCGATTACTCCGTGGTCGAGGCCATCATCTTCATTTTGCATTCCGACATTTTGCATCACACCGTGAAAGGCAGCAGGTTCCGTGCCTGGTTTGAAACGCGATCGAACGACGCGCGTGTCCCCCGATGGGACAAATAGGTGCTCGATCGCGAGGCAACGCGATCGAGCACAGTTTCAGCATCGCGCCACGCCAATTTTGTGGCGCGGGGCGTGGCCAAATCGGGAGCGGCCATCATCGTCTTTACGATGCGTCCGCAACTCTTGGTTTTATCTCGATAGCATCGAGCGTGCGGCACGGCTGTTGCGTCCGGTATT
Organism: Binataceae bacterium (SeqCode); assembly: GCA_050736695.1. GTDB lineage: Bacteria > Desulfobacterota > Binatia > Binatales > Binataceae > JBARDN01. The sequence goes on from JBOHWH010000048.1 coordinate 3,860, forward strand.
GAGGCACACCCTTCTCAATCTGACTCTTGCCGATCTTGCTGATTCTGCTGATCATGCGATGCGCGCGTTTGGACAAACAGTTACCGGCAGTGCGACAATTCCCGGTCTCAACCCGCCGGACGGCCGTTTCGGCCAGAGGCGAAGGATCCCGCGCGCTCGCGCACGGTGTCACGATTCGTCATCGGGTCTTGCCGGCGTTTGCACTTGGCGGCGCCGCTCGCAGCGGCGAATGAGAAGTCACGTCCGTAGCGGCGGGCGGCCCGCCCGCCCAGAGTACATCGACTCTGGCCAAGCTGTGGGTGGTTGTCACGGTGCGATGCGGTGTCCTACTGTTGCCGCGTGTTTCGACTCGATGGAAAAGCGGCAATCGTAACCGGCGCGGGCTCCGGAATCGGCCGCGCGATCGCAATCACCCTGGCCGGACAGGGCGCGCGTGTGTTCATCCTCGAACGCGATCTCGCATCCGCTGACGCAGTCGCCAAAGAGATTATCGTCGCGGGCGGTTCGGCGGTTGCGGTCGAATGCGACGTCACGAGCGCGTCATCGGTCGCAGCCGCGTTCGTGAGCGTCGATTGCGACGCTCAGCGGCTCGATATCCTGATCAACAACGCCGGTATCGCGCACGTCGGCACAGTCGAGACCACCACCGAGGCCGACCTCGATCGCGTATATGCGGTCAACGTCAAAGGCGTCTATCTGTGCGCGCAGGCCGCGGTGACGCGGATGCGCAAAGCGCGCAGCGGTGTGATCCTGAACCTCGCGTCGATCGCCGCGCTGGTGGGAATTACCGACCGCTTTGCCTACTCGATGAGCAAAGGCGCGGTGCTGACAATGACCCGCTCGATCGCGGTCGATTTCATCGGCGAGGGAATTCGCTGCAACTGCGTGTGCCCGGCGCGGGTGCATACGCCGTTGGTCGACGGATACCTGAAGAACAGCTATCCCGGACGGGAGGCCGAAATGTTCAAGCAGCTCTCTGCCTATCAACCGATCGGCAGGATGGGCACGCCCGAGGAAGTCGCGGCGCTGGTGTTGTACCTGTGCTCGGACGAAGCGTCGTTCATCACCGGTCAGGCCTATCCGATCGACGGTGGAGTGCTGGTGTTCTAAAAAAGCGCGCGCGAGGACGCCGGCGATGAAGATCTACGGACAGACGATCAATCTTAAAACCGGCGCCGGGATCGAGCGTCGCTACGTCGAAATGCATCGCGCGGCATACCCCGAGGTCGAGCGCGGGCTGCAGGCGATCGGAATCCGGCGGATGCTTATCTGGAAGCTCGGCCGCCAGCTCTTCATGATGATGGAGACGGAAGATAGCTTCAATCCCGATCGCGATTTCCCGCGCTACGAAAATAGCCATCCGCGAATCAAGGAGTGGCAGGATACGATGGCCGCGATGCAAGAGCCCGTCGCCGGCGCTCCTGCCGGTCAATGGTGGGCGCGGATGGAACTGGTCTATTCGCTGGTTGGCGACGGCCCATAAGCCGCGTCCGGATGCCGGCTCGTTCGCTATCCGCGCTCAGTGCGTGCGACGGGAATCGGTTCGCGCCGGCGGCGAAACGTGCTCCGGCGCAGGTCGCTGTTCAGGTTCCCGATGAACTCGATCGGGATTTCCTTCGGACAGACCGCCTCGCATTCGCCGTGATTGGTGCAGTTTCCAAACAGCTCGCGTGACATCGCGGTCACCATGTTCAGGGTCCGCTGATCGCGCTGCGGTTGGCCTTGTGGCAATGAATTCAGATGAGTGGTCTTCGCAGCGGTAAACAGCATCGCGGAGGCGTTAGGGCATGCGGCTACGCATGCGCCGCAGCCAATGCACGCGGCGGCGTCGAACGCAGTATCTGAGGAACTCTTGGGAACCAGGGTGGCGTTCGCCTCAGGCGCGCTACCGGTGGATGCGCTGATAAAACCGCCGGCCTGTATGATGCGATCGAACGCCGAGCGATCGACGATCAAATCACGCAGGATCGGAAAGGCGAGCGCCCGCCACGGCTCCAGAATCAGCGAATCTCCATCTTTGAAGAACCGCATCGAGAGCTGGCACACCGTGGTGGCGCGGCGGCCATGCGCGGTCCCGTTAATCAGGAAACCGCACGAGCCGCAGATTCCCTCTCGGCAGTCGTGCTCGAAGGCGACCGGCGCCTCGCTCCGCGCGGTGAGATCCTCGTTCAATACATCGAGCATCTCGAGAAACGACATGTCCGGCGTGATGCCTTTGACCTGGTAATCCTTGAACTGGCCGGGCGCGCTGGAGTTCGCCTGCCGCCAGATTTTGAGCTTTAGGTCCATCGCTGCTTGTAACTCCGTCGCTACTTGTAACTGCGTTGAGTTAGGTGAACGTAATCGAAGGCCAGCGGTTCCTTGTGCAACTCGGGCGGCTGGCCGTCGCCTTTCCATTCCCAGGCCGCGCTGTAGGAAAACTTCTCATCTTCGCGCTTTGCTTCCCCATCGGGCGTCTGGCTTTCGATCCGGAAATGGCAGCCGCAGGATTCCGTCCGGCTGAGCGCGTCGATGCACATGAGTTCGGCCAGCTCGAAGAAATCCGCGACCCTCCCGGCCACTTCCAGCGACTGGTTCAGCTCCTCGCCGGTGCCGACGACGCGCAGGTTGCGCCAGAATTCGTCGCGCAGCTTGCCAACTTCGGCGAGCGCGTAACGGAGGCTGGCATCGGACCGCGCCATCCCGCAGTTGTCCCACAGCATCTTGCCGAGTTGGCGATGGAACGATCCGGCGCTGCGTTCGCCATTTATCGAAAGCAGTTTTGCGATTTTATTTCCAACTTCGCCCTGAGCCTCTGCGAATGTCGGATGCGACGTGTCGATCTTCGCAAGCGTGCTGGACGCGAGGTAGTCGGGCACCGTGTACGGCAACACGAAATATCCGTCGGCGAGCCCCTGCATCAGCGCGCTGGCGCCGAGCCGGTTGGCGCCATGGTCGGAGAAGTTGGCTTCGCCGCCGACAAAAAGTCCTTCGACGGTGGACATCAGGCGGTAGTCCACCCACAGGCCGCCCATCGTGTAGTGCAGCGCCGGATAGATGCGCATCGGGACGGTGTAGGCATCCTCGCCCGTGATCTGTTCGTAGATGTCGAACAGGTTGCCGTATTTCTCGCGCACCTGGTCAACGCCCATGCGCTGGATTGCGTCGCGAAAATCCAGATACACGCCCTGCCCCGACGGTCCGACGCCGCGGCCTTCGTCGCAGACGTCCTTGGCATTGCGCGATGCGACATCGCGCGGCACCAGGTTGCCGAAGCTCGGATAGCGCCGTTCGAGATAGTAGTCGCGCTCCGGCTCGGGAATTTCGTTAGCCGGGCGCTGGTCGCCTTTCTGCTTCGGCACCCACACCCGGCCGTCGTTGCGCAGCGATTCCGACATCAGCGTGAGCTTGGACTGATGCTCATTGGTCAGCGGGATGCAGGTCGGATGGATCTGGGTGTAGCAGGGGTTTGCGAAGAACGCTCCGCGGCGATGCGCCCGCCAGATCGCGGTGGTGTTCGAAGCCTTCGCGTTGGTCGAGAGATAGAAGACGTTCGAGTATCCACCGGTGGCGAGCACGACCACATCGGCGGCATAGGAGTCGATCTCGCCGGTCACCAGGTTGCGCGTGATGATGCCGCGCGCCTTGCCGTCGATGACCACCAGATCGAGCATCTCTCTGCGTGGATGCATCCGTACCGTGCCCGCGGCGATCTGCTCTTCCAGCGCCTGGTAGGCGCCGAGCAGCAACTGCTGCCCCGTCTGTCCGCGCGCATAAAAGGTGCGTGAAACCTGCACGCCGCCAAACGAACGCGTGTCGAGCAATCCGCCATACTCGCGCGCGAACGGCACACCTTGCGCGACGCACTGGTCGATGATGTTCACGCTGAGCTGCGCGAGCCGGTACACATTGGCCTCGCGCGAACGAAAATCTCCGCCCTTGACCGTGTCATAGAACAGCCGAAAGACGCTGTCGCCGTCGTTGCGGTAGTTCTTGGCGGCGTTGATCCCGCCCTGCGCCGCAATCGAATGCGCGCGGCGCGGAGTATCGTGGAAGGAGAAGCATTCGACCCTGTAGCCCTGCTGCCCAAGAGAGGCGGCCGCCGCCGCGCCCGCAAGTCCGGAACCGACAATGATGATCGTGTACTTGCGGCGATTGGCCGGGTTGACCAGCTTCATCTCGAACCTGCACTTGTCCCATTGCTGTTCGATTGGACCCGACGGAATTCTTGCATCGAGCATCTTTATCTTTTCCTTAGTGAATCCAGCCCGCTAAAACCGCAATCGGCACCGAAACGAACCCAAGAAACACCACTGCGGCAATAACTCGCGACGTCATTCTGAGCGTTGCCTGAGTGCGCGCGGTGTTCCAGCCCAGCGTCTGCAGCATGCTCCACATCCCGTGATCGAGATGCAGAAATAGCGCGGCCATCGCGATGATATAGAAAACCGAAACCGGCCAGACCGAGAACCCCGCGACCACATTCGAATAAACGTGCAGATCCTGGAACTGACCCGGGCGGAACCCGACCACTCCCAGCGTGAAATGGGCAATGTGAAACACGATAAAGATCGCGAGCAGCACACCGCCCCAGCGCATCGTGCGCGCGGCGAACGAGGTCTCGATATTCTTGCGCTCTTTATAGCCGGTCGGACGCGCGTGCCAACTCAAGCGTGTTAGCTGAACCGCCGCAATAATATGCAGCGTCACACTGATCAGCAGCACTATTCGGACGATCCAGAGCGCAAGACCATAGTTCAATTCCGGCATGCCCACCTCGCGGAGAAACCGCGAGTACGCGTCGATCTGGGCGGGACCCTCGAAAATCTTCAAATTGCCAAGCATGTGCACGATCACGAACGCGACCATGATCACACCCGTCACCGCCATCACGATCTTCTTGCCGATAACCGTGCGCCACAGCAGTACCAGCGAGTTCGATCCAAATACGGCCGGAGCTTCGGCGCCTTGACCGGTTTTGGGAACCGGTTCTCTTGCCACACTCGACGATGCCATCTGAGCGACCCTGCCTTTATCCTATTTCTATCAGTCCGGCTAATTCGATCTTCATAATAAACGCTAACATTCTTATCCTACTCGTACCCTTCCTGCAATTCCGGTAAAAGCCCCGCCCTAGTGCGATAATTCATCCGCGCCAGATCGCGCCGCCGGGGAACTCCAGCCGATCCAGTGCCTGTGGGAACATCTCGACGCTGTAACCCGCATCGGTCGGGACGACGTAGCGTCCGCCGCGCGCCGTGACGGGATGCAGGAAGTACTCGTGCCCGTGATCGGCGAACTCGGTCATCCGGTTCTCAAGGCTCGCGCTCACGCAGATGTAATCGATGAGGGAGATATGTTGCACATATTCGCACAGCCCGATTCCACCCGCGTGCGGACACACCGGAACGCCGAACTTCGCCGCCAGTAGCAGCACTGCCATCACTTCGTTAAGTCCGCCAAGCCTGCACGAGTCGAGCTGGCAGAAATCGATCGCGCCCGCCTGCATGAGTTGCTTGAACAACACGCGGTTGGCGCAATGCTCTCCGGTCGCGACTCCGATCGGCTTGACGGCGCGGCGGATCGCGGCGTGACCCAGGATGTCGTCGGGGCTGGTCGGCTCTTCGATCCAAAGCAGGTTGAACGGCCTGAGCGCATGAACCTGCTCAATCGCCTCGCCGACGTCCCATACCTGGTTGGCGTCGGCCATCAGCGTCGCTCCTGCTCCGATCTCCTCGCGCATCAACGCGGCGCGATGAATGTTCTCGTCGCGGTTCAGTCCAACCTTCATCTTGAAACGCGTCCATCCTGCCGCAAGCGCCTCGCGGCAGAGCGCGCGCACTTTGTCATCGGGATAGCCCAGCCATCCGGCCGAGGTGATGTAGGCGGGATAGCCGTCGCGGCGCATCTCAGCCTCGCGCGCGACGCGAGTCGGAAGGTTGCGGCGCAGGATTTCGAGCGCCTGCTCGCGCGTGAGTGCATCGGATAGATACCGGAAATCGACGCACGCGACGAATTGCTCCGGCGTCATGTCCGCAACCAGCTTCCACACCGGCTTGCCTTCGGCCTTCGCGTAGAGGTCCCACACCGCATTGACGATCGCCGCGGTAGCCAGATGCAATACGCCTTTTTCCGGACCGAGCCAGCGAAGCTGGCTTTCATTGGTGAGGCTGCGCCAAAAGCCGTTGAAGTCGGCCGCGATCTGCTCAAGCGTCAGGCCGACTACCAGATGACGCAGTGCTTCGACCGCCTTCAAGACCACTTCAGTGCCGCGCCCGATCGTAAAGGTCAGGCCGTGGCCCTCAAGTCCGTCACCCGCGTCAGTCTTCAGCACCACGTACGCCGCGGAGTAATCGGGATCCTTGTGGACCGCGTCGGATCCCGCAAGCGTGCGCGAGGTCGGCGTACGGATGTCACGAGCGACAAGGCCGGCGATAGTGCGTGCCATGCTCCGATCCTCCGCGCGGCATGGTAGCATCCGGACGGCGAAAGATGACAACCAAACCCGCATCGACGAGCGATTTGCGCCAGCACTGGCCGCTTGCGCGCGCGCCGCGGCCGATAGTCGTGATCGGAGCCGGCAGTATCGTGCGCGACGCGCATCTACCGGTCTATACGCGGCTAAACTTTCCGCTCGCCGGAATTTTCGACCTGAATCGCGACGCGGCTCGGCAACGTGCAGGCGAGTTCAAGCTGGCGCGCGTGTTCGATTCGCTCGAGCAGGCCGCCGCAGTCGACAATGCGATCTTCGACCTCGCGGTGCCGCCCGGCGCGATCGCGGGAATCCTCGCGAAGCTGCCTGCGCGAGCCGCCGTGCTGATGCAGAAGCCGATGGGCCGCGATTTGGACGAGGCGCGCAGAATTCTGGCGCTATGCCGCCAGCGCGAGTTTGCCGCCGCGGTGAATTTCCAACTCAGGTTTGCGCCGAACATGCTCGCGCTCAGCGACGCGATCGCGCGCGGCATCCTCGGCGACATCACCGATATCGAGGTTCGCATCGTCCTGAATACGCCCTGGGAGTATTGGACGTTCCTGCGAGACGCGCCGCGGCTCGAAGTGCTGATGCATTCGATTCACTATCTCGACCTGATTCGTTCGCTCGCCGGCGAGCCGCGCGGCGTCTATTGCAAGGGCGCGCGGCATCCCGCGACGCCGGGCTTCGCCGACGCGCGCACTACGATCATCCTCGACTACGGCGACGCGATTCGTGCGAGCCTGACGATGAATCACGCGCATCGCTTTGGCTCCAGGCACGCCGTCTCGGAAATCAAGCTCGAAGGAACGCGCGGCGCGGCGCTCGCGAAGATGGGCGTGAATCTCAACTATCCGCACGGCGAGCCCGACGCGCTGGAAATCGCGGCCGAAGGACAGCCGTGGCAATCGATCGAACTTCGCGGTTCGTGGTTTCTGGAAGCGTTCGAGGGTCCGATGGCCAACCTGCAACGCTTCGTCGCCGGCGAGGACCCCAAGCTGATCTCAAGCGTAGAAGACGCGATCCACACAATGGCAATAGTCGAAGCGTGCTACGAATCGAGCGCACACGGCGCCACCCCAATTCCCTGAAAGATCAAAGCACCCGCGGATTACTCGGATTTCACGGATTAAACCAGTGAAATCCGTGTAATCCGCGGTTACTCTGTTTTTATGCGCGTGCGGGTTTCATCTTCATCTTGATCGGCATGTGCTTGATTCCGCCGACAAAGCTCGAGCGCAGCCGTTCGATCGATCCCGTCATCTCGGCGTATTCCATCCGCTCGATCAACTGGCGGAAGAGCACCTCGAGCTCGAGGCGCGCCAGGTTTGCGCCCAAGCAGAAATGCTCGCCGATTCCGAATGCGATATGCGGATTCGGATCGCGTCCAACGTCGAACTTGAACGGCTGGTCGAATACCTCTTCATCGCGATTCGCCGAGGGGTAGAACAGGCACACCGATTCGCCCGCCTTGATCTTCTTGCCGCGAATCTCTGTGTCTTCGGTCGCGGTGCGCGCGAACTGGATAACCGGCGTGGTCCATCGCACGATCTCCTCGACCGCGGGCTTGATGAGCGCCGGATTGCGCTTGAGCCTGTCCCATTGATCGCGATGCTCGATCAGGGCGAGCAGGCCGCCGGTGGTCGCGTTGCGCGTGGTTTCGTTGCCCGCAACCACGAGTAGAAGGAAATACGAGAGCATCTCGAATTGCGGCATCGTCGCGCCGTTGACGCTCGACGCCGCCACGATACTGGTGATGTCGCCCGTCGGATTCCTGGTGCGCTCGCCGGTCAGATCGGTGAAGTACTGGAACAGTCCCAGCCGCGCGCGCTGGAAGGTCTCATCCGAGTTGGTACCGTCCTGAAATTCCGGATCGCCACCGCCAATCGTCTCGTTGGTCCAGCGAAAAAGCTGATCCCAATCCTTGCGCGGAACGCCCAGCAGCTCGGCGATTACTGCCAGCGGAACCCGCGATGAAACGTCGGTAACGAAATCACATTCGGTCCTGCCGGTGACATTATCGAGGACCTCGCGCGCGATCCGTTCGATCTGAGGTTCCAGGTCGCGCACCGCGCGCGGCGTAAAGCGCCGGCTGATAATCGAACGGTACTCGCCATGCTCGGGCGGATCCATGTTCAGCAGATGCCGAAATGGCGGCACCGGGTCGGGATCAGACGGCCCGTCGGGTACGAACACCAACAGCCGCTTCGCAATCGAAAACAACTTGGGCTGCTTGGCGATCTGCACCACGTCCGCGTACTTGGTTATCGCCCAGAAGGGATCGGTGTGCGGATATTCGGTCCAGTGCACGGGATCGTGCGCGCGCAGGTAGGTCCATTCGGCATGCGGGTAGCCATTTTTGGCGTAATGATCGGGGCCGATGATGTTCAGGTTCTCGAGCGACTGCTGCTGCTGTTCCATTGCTATCTTGCCTTGGCCGAATGACCGCGATTTTTGAATTGAACGGCGCCGAAGCGCCGATGAAATTCAGTCTTTCAGCGTGATCGCCTGTCGCGGGCACATCTTGACCGCGAGCTTCACTTTTTCGCGCAGCGACTCCGGCGGATTCTCGATTAGCAGATGCGCCTTGTCGTCATCGCGAACCTCGAATACTTCGGGCGCGGATTCCTGGCAGCGCTGGTTTCCTTCGCATAGCTTCAAATCGACAACGACCTTCATGGCATCTCCTCACGAACGTATCTGGCGCTTTGCGCCGAGACTATCGCAGGCGCATAAGCCGAACCAGCCGGCCCGGATTCGGAAGAACTCGCAGATTGCGCGGATTTAACAGATTATTCTTGGTCTGCTTAACGGCGGCTTGTATTATACCCTCGCCTTCCGGGAGAGGGCGGCGCGGCGCGATGCTTGCGCTTTTTTCGCAAGCGTCGTGACGCGCGGGTGAGGGTGCTGCCGCGGCTTGACGAACGAGTGTCGCCCGATCTGTGATATGACCTGTCATTCCGACCACCCCGAAGGAGTATGCGCGATGACAAAGTTTGGAGTCTCGATGTTCCCGACCGATTACGCGATTCAACCGATCGAGTTGGCGCAGGCCTCCGAGGCACGCGGCTTCGAGTCGCTATGGTTCCCCGAGCACACGCACATTCCCGCCTCGCGCAAGACTCCGTTTCCGGGCGGCACCGAACTGCCCAAGGAATACTGGCATACGCATGATCCCTTTGTCGCTCTAGGCGCCGCCGCCGCGGCCACCAAAAAGCTCCGGCTCGGCACGGGCGTATGTCTGGTTATCGAGCGCGATCCGATCGTGCTGGCCAAGGAAATCGCGTCACTGGATATGATTTCCGGCGGACGCGTCGAGCTTGGAATCGGCGCCGGATGGAACGTCGAGGAGATGGAAAATCACGGCGCGCAGTTCAAGAAGCGATGGAAGATCGTGCGCGAAAAAATCCTCGCGATGCGCCAAATCTGGACCAGAGAAGCCGCCGAATTCCACGGCGAGTTCGTTAATTTCGATCCGATCTGGTCGTTCCCCAAGCCGGTTCAGGCCGGCGGCCCACCAATCCTGCTGGGCTCGCAATCCAAGCGCTCGTTCGAGCGTATCGCCGAGTACTGCGACGGATGGATGCCGATCAACTTCCCGCGCGCCGACTTTGCCGGAGGTGTGAAGCAGCTCCGCGACGCCGAAAAGGCCGCCAGCCGCAAGAAACTCGGCATCTCGCTGTTCGGTGCATCGGGCAAGGAAGACGAAATCAAGCGTTTCGCCGATCTCGGCTTCGACCGGCTGATTTTTTCGCTGCCGGCCGCACCGCGCGAGACCGTGCTGCCGCTTTTGGACAAGTACGCGGCAGTTGCCGCCAAAATGCATTAGACGTAGTCGTGCGGTTGCGCCGCGAACCTGATGCTTGAAGGACTTAAAATCGCCTGGAGCGAAAGCTCCGTGCGGATTCGACTCCCGCCCCCGGCATAACCCAGTCAGATTCAGCCGGATTGATTCCGGCCGCGAGCAGAAGTCCGCGCCCGCATCGCGTGAGAGAGAATGAAGCACGCGCCGGATTGGTTTCCGGCGCGTTGCTTCGAGAAGAGTGCTAAGGTGCGACTCAGAGCACCTGGTCGATAGTGGTATCGACCGTGATGCGGGTTGCGGTGATGTTTCCGGTTAGTTCGACAATCGGGTTCCCACTAGGGTCATACTGGCCGATGGTAAACGTTCCGGTGTACCCGTCGCCTTTCTTGTTCAGGGTGATGCTCTCCTGGATCTGGCCCGGACCCACAAAATTGTGGTTGCCGTCCCAGCTCAGCGTGAAATGATTCAGCTGATAAGTCGTTTTTCCGGTCTTGTGCCATACGCCCGTGCAGAAGCTCTGGGTCGTCGGATCGCGCGTGGAGTTCATGATCTCGGTGCCGTCGCCATGCCACTGGACAAATGGGGCATCGAGCGCCGTGCCATCCGGGATGCCGGCGTTGCCTTCGGAAAGAAACTGCGCCTTCCAGTAACCTACGATGCGATCCTGTTCACTCCCATGCTCAGCAAACGATGCGTTGATGAGTTGACCCACCCCGTCGAAAGTCGGGGACTGGAGCGACTTTGTATTGGATGAAGGGATAGAGACGCACTGCGCCTGCGCACGCGGTACGAAGCACATCCCGAGCAAGACGCTCGCGAAAGTCGCGGCGATCGCCGTTCTGCATAACGTTTTCATACACTCTCTTCCTTTGCCAGCTACGATAGCGGCACAGGTTGCGGTCACGGCTTCTGTTTGCCGTGTTGCGTTGC
>JBOHWH010000049.1:0-7012 GCA_050736695.1 Binataceae bacterium (SeqCode)
GATCACAGGAGGGTCTCGTTTTTGGGCGCCCCATCAAAACGACTACCGCGCGGCGCCGCGAATCGACGGCCACAGTTCGCCTCGACTAGTGGCACAAGAAGTGCTGGCCCAGTACCGAGCGTGAGACCGGAGCTACAGCAACCTGTGAGAAAACGAGATCAAAGTTTATGAAGACGAAGATCATTACAGGAGTTATCGTGTTCGTTGCGGTGCTTGCCAGCCAGGTTTCCTTCGCGCAAGTGAAGGTCGCGACCGGCGACGACGGCATACCGCCCCAACTGGTTCTCAAGGGGCAGCGCGCCACTTGCGCCGGCGACCGGCACAAGACCTTCAAGATCGAGATGAAGGAGACGAAAGTCCGGTTGAGCGATGACCTCGAGATGGACGCATGGACCTACAATGGCACGGTCCCAGGCCCAGTGATCGAGACCTGCGTCGGCGACAAGGTGACCCTCCTCCTGACCAACCACGGCACTATGGCGCACGGACTCGACCTGCACGCCTTCCGGATCGACTCAAAGAAGTTTGGTCCGGTTGCACCCGGCGCCACCTTAAAGATCGAAAGCCAGGTAAAAACGCCCGGTGTGTTCATGTATCACTGCGCCAATGGAGCGTTGACCGATCAGCACATCAAGATGAGTATGACTGGGGAATTCATCGTTTACCCGCGGCCAGCCGATGTGGAGTTGGCGCCTGCGAAAGAGTTTGCCGTTGTGCAAGGAGCGACGTACGGCGAGCCAGACGACAAGGGTCTGATCGAGCCCGACTCGCGCAGGATGGAAGCGAACACGCCGACGTTCTATTTCTTCAACGGGCGCCTCGACCACAAACCGATCACACTCAAGGCTGGGCAGCGTGTCCGATTGTACTTCCTCAACACCAGTCCGTCTGTGTCCTCGGTGCATGTGATTGGGACGATGCTCGATGACGCTCATGCCGGCGGCAATCCGAAGAATACAGTTTACGAAGTGCAGACCTTTGGCGTAGAAGACGGAAATGGAGCGATGATTGAGTTTACCCTGCCTGAAGCTGGCACTTACTTGCTTGTCGATCACGATCATCTTTCCTTCTTGCCCACTGGTTTCGTCATCCCGTTCGTCGCGAAGTAAGCATCGGAGGTTCATTCACTGCGACTTGCACCCAACTTGAATCGCCGGACCGGAACTGAGCATGTGTGACGCCGATGGCAGCTACTGACCAGATGCTGAACCCGGCGAGCCCGGGCATTTCGCTATGGCGAAGCGAGCCGTTTCGAATTTTCTTTCCGCTCGGAGTTCTGTTCGCCTGGATTGGCGTGGGCCACTGGCTGACGTACGCGATGGGTGTCACGGCGACTTACTCGTGCAAGTTTCATGGGGTGGTGCAGATGCAGGCATTCATGATGTCGTTTGCCACCGGCTTCCTCCTAACCGCTTTGCCGCGTCGCACGCAAACGCCGGCGGTAACCCGAATAGAGATGGGCGCGTCGATCGCGACGCTGGTCGTCACCACGGTCGGAGCGATTTGGGACAATTGGATGATCAGCGAAATCGCATACGCCGCGCTATTCGTGCTGCTCGGCCAGTTTGCGCTGCGTCGTTTCCTCGGGCGCGCCGCGGGCCGCCGCCCGCCCGCCGCCTTTGTGATGGTGCCGATAGCAGCAATCCAGGGTTTCGCTGGCGCAATCTTGATCGCCGCGGCCGAGTTCCAGCACGTCCCCGCATGGACCAGCGGTTTGGGCCGGCTGATGGTCGAGCAGGGCGTATTCCTCTGCCTCGTCGTTGGCGTCGGCGGTCTGATCTTGCCGTTGATGGCCGGCGCATCTCCTCCTGCCGACCTCGACTCTTCACCTCGCGAACGGTGGAAGGCTCTGGCGTATGGCCTTGCCGGTGGCGCAATCTTCGCAAGTTTGGTGATGGAGCAGGTCGGCTTTGAACGGAGCGGCCCGATCCTCCGCGCTATCGTAGTTGCGATCGGCCTCGGGTTGGGCGGCGGAGCATGGCGCGCGCCAGGCAAAGTGGGACTACATCGCAAGCTCGTGTGGCTGGCGGCCTGGCTTATGCCCATAGGCTTGATCGCATCGGGACTCTGGCCCGACTACCGTGTGCCTGCGCTGCACATTCTCTTCATCGGGGGCTTCAGCCTGATGGCTTTTGGAGTAGCCACGCACGTCGCGTTGGGTCATCTCAACATGGAGCAGCTTGGGTTCGGCAGGCCGCCCGTGGTGATCATTCTCGGTGCAGCATTCATGGTTGCGCTACTCGTCAGGCTCACCGCCGATGCGAGCGACACTTATTTCCTTCATCTTGGATGGGCATCCGCCATGTGGATTCTGGGATCGGCGGTTTGGCTTGTCTTCTTCGGACCGAAGCTGACGCGTTCCTGATCTGCTGTGGTTGCGGACGGAGGTGTCTTCGAGTCAGGATCGATTGGCAATGGATAAGGCCGGTCATACACCGCATGGGGCGATCTGGCAGTTTCTCGCGCACGATCACGCACGACTCGATTCCCTTCTGGCGCGGGCCGGGTCGTGTCGTAGCGCCGAAAAGCCGGCGGCATACGATCGGTTCCGACGTGTTGCCGCGGCATATCTTGATGGAGGAAAAAGCTCTGTTGTCCCCAGCAGAGCGAGCGCGGGGAGCGTCGTTTACGGAGACGGCACGGCTGCGGCTCGACCACGGTGCGCTTGCTGCTCTGATGATGCCATCGCCCCAGCCAGCATCGTCCGTGCGATTCGCGCTGTGCTCGCGCGGCACAATCCGCTCAAAGAGTGCGCCGGCGGTGTGTACGATGTTTGCGAAGAGTTGGCCGGCGCGTCGGCTGCGGAACTGCTCGCGGCGCTCAACGCGACGCCACAGGTTCCGGTGAAGCCTCACTATTGTGCGTGGATTCTTCCACGATGCCTGAGCGCGTTCTAACAGCGGCACGGGCTAGTTTAAGGATGCGCTATGCGGACCGGTCTGGATCGATTGCAGGTACGCGATCAAGTCGGTAATCATTGCTTTGATCTCGGCTTCGTTTCCTTGCGCGTCAGCATAAAGCGCTTGCCCCAGACTGGCATATCGCGCGGCCCGTGAGCTTTTACCGCCACACGACCATCGATAATCCTTGCGATTGTTTCCCTAGGCAATGGATTGCCGTAACGCTCCGAAAGCAGGCGCAAATTCGCTGGCGGTGTCGTGAGCACACGGGCCATGGGACCGTCGCCTTCATCCTTCAAACCGTGGCACGAAGCGCAGTACTGCCGATAAATCATATGCCCCTGCGCGATATGAGCATCTAGCGTGAGATCGCTGACGCCCGCGCCACTTGCTAAAGCGAACAGCAACATGCCAAGCATCGGAAGAATTTTCTTTTTCATTCGCGGCTACCTTCACGGACTATTTGTCGCATTTAGTCGCGCCGCGCGTTCGCGACCAGGGCCTTCCGAATCATTGGAAAGAGCCGGCGTTCCTCGTCATCGATTGCATCGTCCAGAGTGATCGCCAGTCCGCTCATTGCTTGTCCGGCGTCACGCGCCTGAGCCTCAGTGAGATGATCTGCGCCGCTGTTTGCGATCGCGCCCATGAGCGTTCGAAGCTGGTGGTGACATTCGCGAGCCCTTCCTCCAACGGTGGACGCACGGGCGCCCTGCTGTTCCAGCCAGGGGAGCAATTTCGTGTCTTCGGCGTCCAGATGGCGCGAAAGAATTGGGGCGATTTGCTTCCAAATGCGGAAAGTATCAGTTCCTAGTTCGCGAGATTCCGGATTACGTGTTAAGTCGCAACCCCGCAAGCGCTGCATCGAGCAGGTATGACCGCAGTTGGGAGTCCTCGCGATTGAGTTCGTCCCAGAGACGCTGAATTCCGGTGTCGCTGCAGCCGTGCTTCGGTGACGTCGGTTCCTGTACGTTCATGGCGATTCTATGGTCCTCCGCTAAATGTATCGCTTGTTCCCTGGATGGTTGCGCCCGCAGAAATGATCGCAGCACGTCGCTGAATCGCTCGGTCGCGAGGGGCTTCGAAATGTAGTAATGGGCGCCGTTCGTGCGTGCGCGTTTTTCATTTCCGTCGCTATGGCTGGCAGCGATATAGAGCAACGGGGCGCCGGAGAAGTGTTTGCGAATCTTGGCCAGCAGAAAGCTTCGATCATTTTCCGCCACGGCTGAATCATCGAATACGACCAGTCGGACATTTGGCTCGGAAAACATCTTGTGAGTTTCGTATCCGACCGCGTCGTGGCGAATCAGTTTCCATGGACGCTCCACGATTCTAGCCACGACAGCAGCCAGCCTCTGGTCGTCGGAGAGGAGCAAGAGAGTCAGCAAAGTCCGAATCTGTACCATATCGGCGCTCATGTTTACCGGTCGGCCCTGTGACCGTGGCATTGATTCGAGAACATGATATTCTTGGCCCGGTTCTGTAAATTTGGCAGCAGCAAGCATGCCAAGGACGGCACTGGTTCCCGAACCAATCGGATGGAACTAAAAGAGGCAATTCCTGTATTTGTGCCTCCATCGGATACAGGCGAGAATTCGACCTAACCTTCAGTCTCAAGGAGTACTGTTCGGAAGCCGTTGCCAAGGGAAGACATGAATTCCATTCAAACACCGGTGGGTGCTCCGCGACATTACCATCTCCTGTGGGATGAGGAATTGGAGGCGCTTCGGCCGATCCTTACCCGCGTGTTAGAGCACTTGGGAGAGGTTCTGGATCATTGGTATCAGCTCTACGTGCTTCACTTTGGCGATGAGCGGAGCCTATCTGAGGCCGAGTTTCGCGACCTGTTCTACAACGCGCTTTCACGGAACAGTAAGGATCTGCTCGAAGGAGACATGGACCGCTACGCGATCGATACGATCGAGACAGGTGAGCTGTTGTGCGAGCGAAACGTGCCGTTTGCGGAAATCGTGGCGTCGCTTCACCTGTACGAAGAAAGCGCCTACACAGTTTTCCCGACCCCACAGCCTCCACTCGAGATCTACACGGCTTTCGATAAGCTAAGCCACATTCGTATGATCCTGCTCGCGGACGCGTACTTCCGCTCGGCGGCGGCAACTGCGGGAGCACGCATACAGGCACTGGAGCGACAAGCAACGCTGGTGGCGCGGGAGAAACGCAGAATCTTTCACGGTCTGGTAGGTTCCAGCGCCCCGATGCATCGACTGTACGATCGAATTGAGGCGGCAGCAGGCACCCGCGGCACGATCCTCATTGTCGGCGAAAGCGGGACCGGCAAAGAATTGGTCGCGCGTGCGATTCGGGAGTGTGGCGCTGATCCGAACGCGCCTTTCGTTGCCCTTAATTGCGCCGCGATTCCTCGGGATCTGATCGAGAGCGAGATGTTTGGTTACAGGAAGGGTGCGTTCAGCGGCGCGAATACCGATTACTTGGGACTGTTCCGCGCGGCCCAGGGTGGCACTCTGTTCCTCGACGAAGTCACCGAGATGAGTCCCGAGACACAGAGCAAGCTGCTGCGCGCGGTCCAGGAGCGAAGCGTTCGACCGGTTGGTTCGACGCGGGAGTTGCCGATTGATGTGCGCCTGGTTGCGTCAACGAATCGGGATCCCGAGCAGGCCGTTCGTGTAGGCATCCTGCGTCAGGATCTCTACTATCGATTGCAGGCTGGCGTGCTGGGCGTGCCGCCGTTACGTGAGCGTGCCGACGATATCCCGCTCCTGGTGGAACATTTTATTGAGGTGTTCAACGAGAAGCTGCGGCCGCGAATCGCCGTCCGAAGCATTCAGGAAGACGCGATGACGGCGATGACGAAATACTCGTGGCCGGGGAATGTCCGCGAACTGTCCAACGCTATCGAAAGTGCATTTACCTTCGGACGATCACCTATCATCCGCCTGCAAGACCTGCCGACTGCCGTCGTAGCATGCGGTCGTCGGCCGCCCGAGGAGAATTCGCCTGAAGCCCCGCATGGATCGGCGCCTGCGCTTCCTGTCGGCTCGTTTGCTGAGGCCGAGCGCGAACTGATCGCGCGAGCGCTGAAGAGTACCGACGGCAACAAAGTCGCCGCCGCGGCACTGCTTAGAATCTCCCGAAAGAAGCTTTACGCAAAGATCGAAAAATACGGCATTTAGCGATCGCCAGATTGGACTCGTGCACCACTGACTCGATGCATCCGTAGGCGCCATCGCTCCCTTTCGGCTGGTGCTTCAGGTCACACTCTCTCAGCCGTCTGAAGCTACCGCAGCCAGAATAATTGACGATCTTCGCTATTCTGCTATGGCACGGGCGATGCTTTCCTATGTGTGCGTTTTTGGGAGAAAGCGCGATGAATGCGAAATCGTTTGTTCGAGAAGCTACGCAGCGCACGGGCTGCGAGGAGCGTCGAGCGGAGGTTCTGATTTTTGCCGTCTTTCGGTGTCTTGTTCGGTGTCGAGCGCAGTCATTCGCGCCACGTCGGATAGGAATTCCGATTCATGAAGCCGCCGGTTTCACGGTCGAGCCGATCGAAAGACGTCAAAAGCATTTTCAGCGACGTCGGGAGCTGCGCCGCGACGTTCGCGGCTTCGTCAGCCGTGAGCCGATCGCGCCCGCGCGTCTCTGCTCTTGGAAATGTTCAGTTCTATGACGCCCCGATTGTACGGTTCTTTTGGTGCCGTGCGTCCTGTGTTTGGAACTGTTCTCGAAGCAGAAGTCCTGGCGCGCCTCTACAACGATCTTCCAAATTCAAGCTTCAGCGACGATGTTCTTCAGCGATGCCCGACGAACCTGCTCGTCATGCCGATGCGCGATGTCCAATGGTGCGATCTCGGCGAAGAAGAGCGAGTCATGCAGGTGGTCAGGCAGACAGGAGTCTCTCCCCAATGGATCGCCGCATAATTTCACTAGTCGCGGCCGGAGGAGGAAAAACGAAATGACCGCATTGAAATTTAGACGCGGCGGCTTTGGTTCATCCTTGGATTTCTCAACAGAGGTAGTTCGATAAATGGCTTTCCCGTACAAAACGATCCTTTGTCCTATAGACTTCGACGAAAATTCGCTATCGGCACTAGACAGGGCGATCGAGATCGCCCGCGCGCTCGGGAGCAGCATTCGAT
>JBOHWH010000050.1:0-4098 GCA_050736695.1 Binataceae bacterium (SeqCode)
GCATACGACAACGGACCATGGCCGCGGATGTCTGCCGAAGCGCGCTCCGCGATCCTCGGCCGTATGGCAGAGGGAATCGAGCGGCGTGCGAAGGAGCTGGGCGTGCTCGAAGCGCGTGACGTCGGAAAGCCGGTGGCCGAATGCGTTGGCCACGACGTTGCGCGCGCGGCAAAAAACCTGCGCTTCTTCGCGGCCGCGATGCAATCCTGGACGCAGGAAGCCGCGCTCGGCGACGCAAAGTTCCTCGGCCGCGACCTGCGCCTGATGAATATCACTGAGCGGCCCGCGCTCGGCGCCGGCGCAATCATTATTCCGTGGAATTCTCCGCTGATGCTCACGACGTGGAATCTTGGGCCGTGCCTCGCCACGGGCAACACCTGCGTCGTCAAGCCCAGTGAGCTCGCACCGCTGACCACGATCGCTCTGGGAGAGATCGCCGCCGAAGCCGGACTTCCCGCGGGCGTGCTCAATATCATCACCGGGCTCGGCGCGGCTGGCGCCGCACTCGCCGCGCATCCGGGCGTCGATGCGATAGCGTTCACCGGCGGCGCGGCTACAGGCCGAAAAGTAATGGCGGCCGCGGCCGCGCGGCTTGCGCGCGTTACGCTCGAGCTCGGCGGCAAATCCCCGAATCTGGTTTTCGCCGACGCAAATCTGCGCCGGACTGCGGCCGGCGTGGCGCGTTCGATCTTCCGAAGCCAGGGACAATCGTGCGTGGCCGGCTCGCGCCTGTTGATCGAGCGCAAAGCGGCGGACGATTTCATACCGCTGCTGCTGGACGAAGCGCGGCGCCTCAAGATCGGCGATCCGCTCGACGAGCAGACCGAATACGGCCCGCTCATTTCGGCGGCGCATCGCGAGCGCGTTCACGGCTTCGTCACGGAATCGGTCTCGGCCGGCGCGAAGCTACTATGCGGCGGCAGCGCTCCGGAAATTCCACGCGAGGGTTTCTACTACCTGCCAACGATTCTCGACGGCGCCGCGCCGGCCTCACGCGCGATCACCGAAGAGATTTTCGGTCCGGTCCTGACCGTCGAGCGCTTCGACGACGAAGCGGAAGCGATAGCGATGGCCAACGCGACCGCGTTTGGACTGGCCGCCTACGTATGGACCGAAAATCTGCCGCGTGCGCTGCGCGTGTCGGAGCGAATCAAATCCGGGATGGTCTGGGTCAACAGTTTTTTCCTGCGCGATCTGCGCACTCCCTTTGGCGGCGCCAAGATGAGCGGGCTCGGCCGCCAGGGTGGGCGCTACGCACTCGAATTCTGGACCGAGCCGAAGCTGGTGTGCGTGGCATACGGCGCCGCGCCGGAGCTCAAGGAGAATGGAGATGGGTGAAATCGTCGCCGCAATCTTCACCACCCATGTGCCGCGCCTGATGATCACCGATCCGGCCGCGCGCAAAGCCTACATGGGCGACAATGTCACCACGTTTTACGATGCGATGCCGGCGCTGGAGCGCGAGCGTTTACACGATCTCGATTTCGACACGTTCCTGGTAATCGATTCGCATTGGTTCACGACGCTTGAGTACATTCTAAACGCGCACGAGCGCCTGGCCGGCAACTACACGTCAGAGGAGTTACCGGAGATGCTCCATGATCTCGAATACGACTACCGCGGCGACCCCGAGCTCGCGCGCGCGATCGAGGCGGTCGAACACGCGCGCGGGATGCGCGCAATCGCGTCGGCGCATCACCATCTGCCGCTGCATTATCCGACTCTGAACGTGATGCACTATTTCAATCCCGGCGCGCGCCGGCGCGTGCTCTCGATGGGGGTGTGCCAGATTTCGTCAATCGACAACGACCTCGCCTTCGGCACCGCGATGGGCTCGGCGATAGCGGCCTCGAACCGGCGCGTCGTGATCGTCGCGTCGGGCGGAATGTCGCATCGCTTCTGGGACTACGACCGGGTTCTCGCGCACGCATCCGCCGCTCCCGGCGACATCAGCTCGACCGCGAACCGGCTCTACGACGAACGAATCATGGAATGGTTTCGCGCGGGCGACCATCGCGCGATCCTGGAATCGGCGGCCGACTTCCGCGCGCACTGCTCGCCCGAAGGACGCTTTTCGCACTATCTGATTATGGCGGGCGCGATGGGCGCGGACGCATGGAACTGGCACGGCGAGCAATTCGGCCGCTACGAAGCAGCAATCGGAACCGGCCAATCAATTTTCTATTTCGCGGACGCAAAGCGCGCCTGAGCGCGGGGGCTACGGAGGTTTGCTACGATGGGTGCGCGATCGGGCAATAATTATCTTTCCTCGCTCAAGAAACTCGGCGCGGATATTTTTCTCGGCGGAGAGCGGGTCACCGACGTGACTACGCATCCCGCATTCCGCAACTGCGCTCATTCGGTCGCGTCGCTCTACGACATGCAGAGCGAGCATCCCGAGGCGATGACGTTTCGCACCGACGGCGGCGGCCGCGCCGGACTTTCGTTTCATCAACCGAAGAATCCGGAGGAGCTGCGCAAACGCTCGCGCATGATGGCCGCATGGGCCAACTTCAGCGGCGGTTTCATGGGACGCACGCCGGATTATCTGAACGTTAGTATCGCCGCGATGGCGGCGGCGCACGGATTTTTTGCCGCGAGCGACCCGCGCTTCGGCGACAGTATTCAAAGCTACTACCGCCAAGCGCGCGACCACGATTGGTGCGCGACGCATACGCTGGTGAATCCGCGCGCGAGCCGCACAAAGGGCTGGGCGGGAAATACCGACGCCGAGTTGGCGCTGCGCATGGTCGAAAAAACTCGCGGCGGAATCGTGGTCAGGGGATGCCGGATGCTGGCGACGTTGGCGCCGCTATCCGAAGAGCTGCTGGTGTTCCCGTCCACGGTGCTGAAGGCCGAGCCCGCCGCCGAGCCGTTCGCGCTCTCGTTTGCGATCAACTGCAACGCCAAGGGTCTGCGCTTTATCTGCCGCGACAGCTACGATCACGCGCGCTCGAAGTTCGACGCGCCGCTCAGCTCGCGTTTCGAGGAGATGGACTGCGTCGTCATCTTCGACAACGTGCTGGTGCCATGGGAGCGCGTGTTTCTGTGCGGCGATGTCGCGAGCTGCAACGCGCTGTACGGCGCGACCAACGCGGTGGTGCACATGATGCATCAGGTGGCGGTGAAGAACGTCGCCAAGAGCGAATTCGTTCTGGGACTCGCCGCCAGAATCGCGCAGGCCAGCGACGCGATGCCGTTGCAGCATGCGCGCGAGCGGCTGGCCGAGATGATCGAGACCACCGAGACGATGCGCGCGTGCCTGCGTGCCGCCGAAGCCGACGCCGCCGTCGATAAGTGGGGGGTGTGCGCGCCGGCGCGCGCACCGCTCGATACCGCGCGCAATCTGTTTCCGCGGCTGTACCCGAGGCTGGTCGAAATAATTCAGCTCAGCAGCTCGTCCTCGTTGATGGCGACGCCGCAATCCGCCGATTTCGCAAATCCCGAGGAACGCGCCGATCTCGAGCGCTACTTCATGGCCACCGACACGGACGCGCGCGAACGAGTAGCACTCTATCGTCTGGCCGCCGACGTCGCCTGCAGCGCATTCGCCGGCCGCCAGGTTTTATACGAGCGCTTCTTTTTCGGCGATCCAATCCGAATGGCCAGCGCGCTGGTGGATAACACCGACCTGCAACCGCTGGTCGATAGAGTGAAAGCATTCCTCGCCCGCCCGGATTGATGGCCTGTTCCGATCCCTCGCTGTGAAAGGAAGGCTTGGCATAACCCATTGTTGGAATGTGCCAATGCCGAGGGTGAGATTTCTCGCCACAGTTGCCACGCGGAGTTAAATCCACAACCCGATTCGCGGTGCCAGCTCGCGCTCGGAATGACACCAAAAGCAACGCTAAATTGTCATTCCGCGCGTGAACGGACTTCCAACTGCGCCCGGAGCGCACCACGCTGCGATGCGTAAGTCGCGAGGAATCTCGCTAGTCGTGTGAGCAGACCCATGGAATTCGCGCAATCCAAGATTCTGGAAATCAACCGAACCTCTGCCCGCAGAGCGGCACCCTAACCTGCGCGTCACGATGCTTGAGAAAAAAGTGCAAAACTTTGCGCCGCGCCGTGTGTTTTTATGAGAAACCTGCCGGCTGG
>JBOHWH010000051.1:0-8155 GCA_050736695.1 Binataceae bacterium (SeqCode)
GTGGTCACGCCCAGACGCTCGCGCAGGGTCGCGCCCATTCGGATAAGCCTGCTCAATGTTGCTGGCGTCGCGACGAAACCCCACCCCCTCCTTTAATCCTCCCCCGTTTCAAACAACGGGGGAGGAATTAGAGATTGAGGCCGACCTTCTTCATAATTCCGCCGCGGTTCCATCTGGTCAGATCGGCGTCGCGTAGCGCCCGCGCGATCGTATGCGCGCGCGATCGCGGCGCTATCTGGAGCGCGCGGGGTGCCTGCTCAGGAACGCGAGATGGCCCAGGTCGAAGAGGCGGTCGCCGCGGTCTCGCCGGCGGCCGAGACGACGCTCGCATCCAGGAAGGCAAGCGTGCGCGTACGCCTTATGACGCGGGCCGTGCCGGTGATCGGGCCCGGCATCAGCACCCGCAAATACGAAAGCTTGATTTCCGCGGTGACGGCGAACTCGCCCTCGTCGAGGATCGATCCGATCGCCGTCGAGAGCATCTCATCGACAAAGACTCCGATAAATCCGCCAGCGATCGTTCCAAAGGGGTTCAGAATCTGCGCCGGATGCTCCCGCCAGTCCCATCGTGAGGTTCCCGAACCGAACTCGATCGGGCGCATTCCGAGCGCGCGGCTCACTGAGACATAGTCGGCAATCCGGTTCTCTCGGATAATCTGATTGATCGCGGAAAGCGCGCGCAGAGGCGAACGGTCGGGCACAATTGATACTCCGGCAACTAATTTCGCGCCGAGAGCGCAATCCGATGCGCCGACGCACGACCAGACTAGCCCGGTGCGCGCGCAGAATCATCCACGACGATCCGGCAACCGCGTTTCCAAAACTGACGCGATCCAAGCGCCTCCGGTTCGCAGAAACCAGAGGATCGAGGCGGAGGACTAACCGGCTGCGGCGGCGAGGTAGCTTGCGATCATCAGGGCTCCGACTGTCAGCGCCGATCCCAATACGACGAATACCGTCATCTTGGCCATGCTGCTCATCGGTGACCTCCCTTGGGAACGCGGCGCGAAGGCCGGTTCCGGGTAATCAACCATTACAATCGCTTATCTAAAGAATCAGTTACGCCGATACATTCCAAAAGGCAATATGGGGGGATTACAGCGGGGCGCGGTCGAGCGAGCGGTACTGGATCGCCTCACTCACGTGATGCGCCGCGATCGCGGGGGCGTCGTCCAAGTCGGCGATCGTGCGCGCAACTTTCAGAATCCGGGTGTAGGCGCGGGCCGACAAGCCGAGCCGATTGATCGCCAGTTCGAGCAACTTTTCGCCCGCGCTTTCGACCGCGCAATGTTGATGCAGCTCGCGCGCGCCCATCTGCGCGTTGCAGTAGATCGGCATTCCGGCAAAGCGGCTCAATTGATGCGCGCGCGCGTGATTGACTCGCTCGCGGATCGCAGCCGAGGTCTCGCCGGCGCGCTTGTCGGTCAGGTCGCGGTACTTCACCGCTGGCACCTCGATATGGATATCGATCCGATCGAGCAGCGGTCCGGAAATTCGCGAACGGTAGCGCTGGATTTCGAGCGGTGCGCACGAACATTCGTGCTGCGGGTCGGTGTAGAAACCACACGGACATGGGTTCATCGCCGCGATCAGCATCACGCTTGCGGGAAACGTCAGCGTGCCCATCACGCGCGAAATTGTGATCTTCGAATCCTCGAGCGGCTGGCGCAGCACCTCGAGCACGTTCTTTCGGAACTCGGGCAACTCGTCGAGGAACAGCACACCGCGATGCGCCAGACTGACTTCACCGGGACGCGGAATCGGGCCGCCGCCGATCAGTCCCGCGTCAGAGATCGTGTGATGCGGCGAACGGAACGGCCGCGTGGCGATAAGCGCGCGTCCGTCGAGCAGGCCCATCACGCTGTGTACCTTGGTCGTCTCGATCGCTTCCTCGAAGCTCATCGCGGGCAAGACAGTCGGAAGCCGCTTGGCGAGCATCGTCTTGCCCGAGCCTGGCGGACCGATCATCAGCACGTTATGCCCGCCGGCCGCGGCGACTTCGAGCGCGCGCTTGGCCTGCTCCTGCCCTTTGACCTCGCTGAAATCGACTTCGTAGTGTGCGGCGCTCGCGAACAGTTCATCAAGGTTGGCGACCGCAGGCTCGATCGTGCGGCTGCCGTCGAAGAATTCGATCGCTTCGCGGATATTGTTGACGCCGACGATCGGCGTGCCGTCGCCAACCACGGCTGCTTCGCGCGCATTCTCGGCCGGCAGCATCGCGCCGTCGAATTTCCGCGCGCGTGCCAGCAGCGCGGAGGGCAGGGCGCCTTTAATTCCCTTCACGCGCCCGTCAAGCGCAAGCTCGCCCAGCACGAGGTACCGGCGCATCCGCTCGCGATCGCGAATCTGCCCGTTCGCGCCGAGCAGCGCGATCGCCAGCGGCAGATCGAACGCGGAGCCCTCCTTGCGCGTGTCGGCGGGTGCGAGATTGATCGTGATTTTGCGCCCGGGGAAATCGTATCCCGAGTTGCGTAGCGCGGACTTGATCCGGTCCAGCGCCTCGAGCACCGATTTTTCCGGCAACCCGACCATCTTGAGGCCGGGCAATCCGCCCGAGATGTCGATCTCGACCTCGACCGGGTACGCATCGACGCCTGCAAGTGCGCTCGAAATTACGCTAGCTAGCAACCGGATCCCCCTTCGTGCGTGGCCAGTTACAGCACGCAACTCTAGCGCAATAGAGCGAGCCGCGCGAAGCGGACTTAGCCTAGATTCGCTCTATGATCGCCGCGTCTATCGCCACACCGCGCCCGACGCGATCAGCTCTTCGCGCTCGGTGCGGCTTAGGCCCAGAATTTCGCCGAAAACGTAGTCGTTGCTTTCGCCGACGTCGGGGCCGATCGTTCGGATCGCGCCCGAGCCGCTGGAGATGCGAAACGGGATTCCAGTCACCTGAGTCGCCGCCCCGGCCGGGGATGCGACCGTGGGCCAGAATCCGCGCTCGCGCAGTTGCGGATCGCGCGCGCAAAGATCGATTCCGTTTTCGACCACGCCAGCGGCGACGCGCGCGGCTTGCAACGTTGTCATCGCGTCTTCCGGCGAGCGTTCGCCGGTCCATCGCGAGATGTGCGCGTCGAGTTCCGCGCGATTTCTGATCCGCAGATAGAGTGTTTGAAATTTTGAGTCGCTCGCCCACTTTGGCGAGTCGAGCGCCGCGGCGAAGCGTTCCCATTCGGCCTGTGTATGCACCGAAATCGCAACCCATCGATCGTCGTCAGCGGGCCCACCGGGCGCGTCAGCTTCGCGTGCGCGGCATTTGTAAACTCCGTGCGGAGCGGCGGGTGCCTCCTGCGAATAGTAACCGAACGGGGTCTGTTCGCGCTGGTTGACGGAAATATCGAGCAGCGCGGGACCGACGACCGCGGCGATCGCCTCGAACTGCGAGAGATCGACGAACTGGCCGCGTCCCGTCTGTCTGCGGCTCCATAGCGCGGTCAAGGCCGCTAGCGCGCCGGTGTATCCGCCGCACATGTCGGCGTAAGAATATCCGTAGCCGGCGGGCTCGCCGTCCGGCTCCGCCATCATCAGGGTGAATCCGGCAAGAGCCTGGAGCGTCGGCCCGTAACTGACGTAGCTCGAGCGCGGGCCGGTATGGCCGAGGCCCGACATGCTGACGCAGATAATGTCGGGCTTGATTTTCGACAAGCTCTCGTAATCCATTCCCCATCCGCGCATCACGCGCGCCGAGAAATTGTCCATTACGACGTCGGATTTTGCGGCGAGCTTGCGCGCGAGCTCCACGCCGCGCGGGTTGCCCATGTTGATCGCGGCGGAGAGCTTGCCGCGATGCAGGTCGCACTGGAGGCCGAGCTTGCGGTTGCCCATCGGCGGCGGGTCTTTGCGCTCGATCTTGACGACCTGCGCGCCGTGATCGGCGAGAATCCGTGTTGCCACCGGACCGGCGACAACCCAGGTGAAGTCGAGCACGCGAATTCCCTCCAGCGGCAGCGGCGGCATCGTCAGATCACTCCTTCTGCCGCGAGCGCCGCGAGTTCCGGCGGCTCAAGCCCGAGCTCGCCGCGCAAAATCTCACCGCTATGCTCTCCCACCAGCGGCGGGCGGCGATAGACGCGCCACGGCGTGCCATTCATCACGTACGGCGCGCCAGGATAGAGAAACTTGCGGCCGAGTTCGGGATGCTCGACTTCGACCAGGAAGCCGCGCGCCGCGAGCTGCTCGTCGTCGAACAACGCTTCGGGCTTGCGCACGGTCGCGTAGGGCTGGCGCAGAAGCTGCGCGCGCTCGAGCAATTCGTCGCGATAGTAGTCTTTGACCCAATCGTCGAGCACATCGAACAGATGCTCCGCCATCAGGTAGCGATGCAGCACCTGATCGTATGCGGGGTCGTCAAGGTCCTGTGCCCTGCCGTCGGCCTTGACCCATTCGATGAGCGAGGTCCAATCGCCGAGCGTGCAATGCATGATATGCCCGTCGCGGCATCGCCCGACCCGAAAAAACCGGCTCCAGTGCAGCGTGCCCCGGCGCGGCTCCGCGATCTTGTTCTCGAAATAGCTGCCGGCCACGTGCTCGACGGCGGCGGCGGTTGCTTCCTGCATCGAGAGATCGATCCAGGAGCCAGCGCCCGAACGGTCGCGTGCGAATAGCGCACACATCGCGGCGATCGCGCCGTAATGCGCCGCCGAGTGATAAGCCTGCAAACCGAGAGGACGAACCGGCGGCCGGCCCGGAAATCCGTTGACGTAGAGCATCCCGGAAAGCGCGCTCAGCACGGTGTCGTCGGCCTTGAAGTCGCGATAAGGACCGGTCTGTCCGAACGGCGCGATCGAAACCAGAATCAGTGCAGGGTTCTCGCGATGCAGCTCGTCCCATCCGAGGCCGAGCCGCGCCATCGTGCCCGGTGCGAAGCTCTCGATAACTATATCGGCCGAGCGCGCAAGCCGGCGTGCGATTTCAGCGCCCTCCGCGCGATGCACATCGAGGGTGAGAGCGCGCTTGTTCAAATTGTAGAACCAAAAGAACAGCGAACGGTCGGGATGAGGCGTGTCGCCCGCGAACGGGCCGATGTGCCGGGCAGGATCGCCACCGGGCGCCTCGACTTTGATCACGTCGGCGCCGAGGTCGGCGAAGATCCGGGCGCATAGCTGCGCGCGATGGTCGGTGAGATCGAGAACGCGGAGGCCAGCGAGCGCGCCGGGCTGATTCACTTGCCGATTTTGCGGGGCGCCTGGCCCAGCCGCTCG
Source organism: Binataceae bacterium (SeqCode) (assembly GCA_050736695.1). Lineage (GTDB taxonomy): Bacteria > Desulfobacterota > Binatia > Binatales > Binataceae > JBARDN01. The sequence goes on from JBOHWH010000051.1 coordinate 5,202, forward strand.
AGCGCCAGCATGCTCTGGTCGAGCGTCGGGGGGATCTTCTGCAGGACTTCGTTATGCCGTCCGGTGCGATTTCCGCCGCGGATGCGAATCGTCTCGAAGGTGTCGTGATTAACAAACCGCACGCCGAACACGCATGGCTTGGCCTGTCCGTCCTGATCGACAGGAATTTCAGCCGGTCCGGGTTCATCAAAGAAGGTAACTTTTCTAAGCGACATGATTGATCCAGTCTCGAGTCGAATAACCGCGCAAGTCCTCGATCATACGAATCCGGGCGGAGTTATTCAAACGGCTTAGGTGGAAGTACGAATGAGAATCGCCAAGGCATTATGGAAGCGCCGCAAGCGGGCAAGCGGTCATTTATTCCCTCTCCCAAGTCCATATAGTCGCAGCGTGCGTTAGAGTGTGCTTCTCCCGCGGCGCGCGATGCGCGCGACTCCGACCTGCTGATCGACCAACTGCGCGTGATCGACAATCGCCGCATCGCCGAAGGCCCCTTCGCCCATCAGGAAGAGTCCGTGATGGCGCCCGTCGCTACCGGACTGCGCGAGGTGTTCGAGTTAATATAGCCGCAGGTCCGCGCCTAATTGTTAATCCTCGCTGAGCAAAAATTATTATCCTTTTCACGATGGACTGTGGCACACCAGCGGTTTGGTTATTTCAGGTAATGAACCGCGGGCACCACGAGTGCTGCCACCACACCGATGACAAGATAAGCAACGCCCGAGACGAAGTTACCGGTCGCCAATTCACTATTGACGTCGTCAGGTTCGCGACTCCTCATTCTTGCAATCCTGCATTCATCGTAAAATATGCAGGTAAAACTCTGAACCAGGCCGGCCCATATTCGATAGGGACCGAATATCCCGAATGCCGCGAGCACAGCGAAGCCTATTCGGGTTGCGCCCCAAATGCCCCACCCAGCGATTTGCCACGGGGAAGACTGAAGCACCCACAGCACGAACACAAAATAGATGATGGGCACAATATCAAGCAGAACTACAGCGACAATCGTCCGCACCGAGTTTCTCTCCCCCGATAGCCAACCAAATGGCTTATACCTTCCGTACACACTGGCAATGCCGCCCCAAAATATAGCGAAGAACAAAATAAAGACTTGCTGAGCAAAATCTAGGCTCATTTGCCGTCACCTATTTTCTCGGGCGTTGCCGAAGGCGATCTGAACATATCCGATTGGCGGTCGTCCGCCGATACGGGACGGGCGGCTATGTGATTGCTTATGCTCTCTTTAACGGACGGCTAGCGCGTAGCTCACCAGGGAAAGCCCTGGGATGTCATCGAAGTCCTTCAGATTGCGCGTCAGGAAGCCAAACCCGTGTTGAATCGCCTGACTGGCGAGCCATAGGTCCTGCACGCGATACCGATGATGCCTTCCGGCGGACTTAATCATCGCCGCCAGGGAGCCAAAGATCTCTCCGGTCGCGCCGTCGATGGGCAGAACGGTTTTTCGCTGCAATCGGCGCAATGCTGCAAGGCGCTTTTGCTTCTCGCTTGCGTCTTTCGCAACCTCGGCTCCATACCCCATCTCAGCCAGGGTGACGGGCGATAAAAACACTTCCTCGCTTTTGGTGAGGGCGGCAACGTCCGCCGCCGCGAGCAATCCGCGTTCTACATCGATCCAGACGCAGGTATCGATCAGGAAGCCCATGGATCGCGTAAACCCTTCTTGAGGGTCTCGGCCCCGGGTCCGCGCTTGCGGGCGTCTGACTCCCAGCTGGCGGCCGCGTCGTCCGGTAATGTGCGATACAGATCCGCCATCGCTTCGAGCGCCGTTTGATGCCGAGGCGATGCAACCAGCCGAGCGACACGATGTGAGTTACGTTCGATCATGATCTCGCCGCCCTCGGCAACAAGCTGATCCAGCACTCTGCTCAGATTCCGCGCGAGATCAGTGGCAGTGATTGTCGTTTTCATCGCGAGGTTCCCGTGTAATCTGCTTTGATCAGATAATACGTATCTACCAGCTTTGTCTCTATTACGGAAGTAATGATCGTCTTGCACGGGGCGCACTCGCGCCGAATGGCGGGGTGCGTTAGTCTAAGCGCGAGAATATCTTCAGCATGAAAATCAAGGAGACTCTCCGCCGCTTCAGACATTCGGCGGGCGTTTGACTGTGCCAGAGAGCGATTACAAATCCACCCTTGCGCTGCCCAAGACCGATTTTCCGATGAAGGCGAACCTCGCCAAGCGCGAGCCGGAAATTCTCAAACGCTGGGATGAGCTCGACCTCTACGCGCGCCTGCTCAAGACGCGCGAGGACCGCCCCGCGTGGATTCTGCACGATGGTCCGCCGTACGCCAACGGACGGGCGCATCTGGGCACGGCGCTCAACAAGATCTTAAAGGACTTCGTCGTGCGCTCGCGCTCGATGCTCGGCAACCGGACCCCGTTTGTGCCCGGATGGGATTGTCACGGGATGCCGATCGAGCACAAAGTCTCGCGCGATCTTGGCGCGAAGGCACGCACGATCTCGAAGTCCGAGTTGCGCAAGCGATGCCGCGCCGAGGCCGAGAAGTGGATCGATCTGCAGCGCGGCGACTACCGGCGCCTCGGATGTATCGGCGACTGGTTCAACCCGTATCTAACGATGGCGCCCGGGTACGACGCCGCCGAAATCGGCGTGCTGCGCGATTTGGTCGAGCGCGGCTATGTCTATCGCGGCCTGCGCCCTGTTCATTGGTGCTTCGATTGCCGCACCGGTCTGGCCGAAGCGGAAGTTGAATACAGCGATCACAAGTCGCCCGCGATTTACGTTGCGTTTGCGATCAATCAGAGCGCCGGTGACGCCGGCGCGCTTGCCGCCGATGACGCGGATCGTGAGGAGCTTTCGGCAGCGCACGGGGCCGGGAATCTGTTCGCTTTGATCTGGACCACCACGCCCTGGACGCTGCCGGCCAACGAAGCGGTGGCACTGCGGGATGAATTCGACTATGTGG
>JBOHWH010000052.1:0-8651 GCA_050736695.1 Binataceae bacterium (SeqCode)
GCGCGCCGCCGTTTTCATTTTTGTTCAGTGGACCTCAGCTTGTCGGGTGAGTCTTCCTGGAGCCCGGGAGCTGGTGTACAGGAAGGAGCGCTTTTACTACCGACCCTGGGTTCTGCTTGAGTTCGATCGGAATAGGAAAACCAAAGAAGGAGGCTGTCCGAAACAATGGTCTATTGGATCTATGAAAACTGGACTATACAAAAAGCGGTGATCCATCGCTCCAACTGTTCCTATTGTCACGATGGTCGCGGAATTTATCCGGGCTCCGGCGATAGAAACGGGAAATGGCCGGGAGCATGTAGCAGCCATCAGTGCTGCAACGCTGACGGGGCGTCAGGTTCGCCCGTGTGGCCATTGCAAGCCGGTCTGATTCGTCATTTCGAGCGAAGGCCGCCGTAGCGAGAAATCCCGAGACTCCTGCATACGACCGAGCGCTCAGAAGTGCATGGGTACGCAGAGGGCGGGATTTCTCCCTGCGGTCGAAATGACGGATGGGATGGTCTCGGCGCCCAAACGAGGCTGAACCGCACAACGGCACGACACACCAAGCGCGCCGCAGTTTTTGTTTCCGATTTCGATTGCGACTAAACCGGCGGATGCGCGCGCTTCCAGTCGGCCGCAACTTCGGCCATCGTCGCGAATCTGATCCCGTCATGAGACCGAATATGCGCGATCAGCCGCTCGAGCATCAGCATCCGATGCCCCCGGCCGATCACCTGCGGATGCATCGTCAACGTGTACACGCCCGCGCCGACATGATCGCAAAGGTAATCGAAATCTCCCGCCCAGATGTCATAGATCGCGTTCGGCGAGGCGAGGCCTTGCTGAATTCCGGTGCGGCTGGTCACGTATTCAAACGCCGGAAAATCGTCGAGGCCCCAAGTGAACGGAAGTTCGACCATGCCGCTGTCTTTTCCGAAAAGGTAGGGCCCGTCGGTTGGCGCCTGGTCGCCCGCGCGCAGGAAGTAGGGCGTGAAGTCGTCGCCCATCAGGCTCGAATCGTACAGGAAGCCGTGCTTCAACAGCATCGCGACCATATTTTCGCTGAGTCCCGCGCCGGGCGAGCGAAAACCGATCGGGCGTTTTCCGGCAATCTTTTGCAATACCGCGTTGCCGCGCAGCAGAATCTCTTCCTCATCCGCGGGACTTTTCGGATGCGTATGCAGATAGCCGTGATTGCCGATCTCATGGCCGTCGGCGACGATCCGCTCAACGATCTGCGGAAACGTCTCGGCGCTGTGGCCCGGCACGAACCAGGTTGCGCCAATCTGCAAGTCGCGCAGCAGATCGAGGATTCGCGTAGCGCCGACACGGCCGAACTCGCCGCGCGAAATCGCGCTCAGCGAGCGTGCGCGAAAGCCGCCGATCCACAGCGACAGCGCGTCGAAATCAAAGCTCAGGCATACCGAGATTTTCACAGGCATCGCACTCAGAATAATAATCGGACCGAGTATAGCATGATAGCTACTGCCCGTCTGAGGCACATTGTTCCAGAAAGTTGCTCGCCGGAACGCAGCGGCGTATTGAGTTACGCCGCATCGGTACCGTCCGTGGTGATATCTGTCGAATCAAAGAGCGAGGGATGATAACCACGGGAATGGCGGTCATCCGCGCGCCGTGAAAAAACGGACTCCGCCCCACCATGACTCCGGAATACTTACCTCCATTCAACGGCGAATGACAGAATATTCCCAAATCGGAATGGTCGTCGATGACGCCACCGCCGCGCGAACCACGTCGCGGCTGATACCGCGCAGCGGCATGACGATGTGATAAGCCCGAGGTGCTTTCAGATGCGGCGGTATCTGCGCCAACGCCAGCGCTGCCACGCTACATGGCGCAGCCGACAACAGGAGCATCAGCGGGTGCTTTATGCTCGGACATCGGAAGTCAGCTTTCACGCGGGCGAGAGAGGGCTTCGAGTTTTTCCAGACGCTCCTGGAGCTTTCGGTTCTGCTCGCGCAACTTGTCCATGTCGTCGCGCAGGTGGTTGCCCTCCTCGATATGGCTTTTCCCTTCACCGAGGATTGCGACTGCTTCGCGGGCACGGCGCTGGATACGCCCGTCGAGGTCGCGCTCCGCAAGCCTGCGCATCGGCGCGATTCCTCGCGCGTCGCCAATCTCCTCGAACGCGCTCGGCAAACGCATCCGCACCATGAACTCGCGATCGTCGGCGAGCGGAGTGAGAAAGTCGATAATCTCGTCGCGTGCCACCTCCTTGTGGCGTGCAATTCGTGCCAGCGCGCCGATTGCGGCGACTCGCGCACGCGCCGGACGTCCGTACGCCGCCCATTTGCGCCCGAGCGCGAGCGCGCGATCGTCGCGCGCCTCCGCTATCCCGCCCAAGGCGTGGGCCCGAATCACTTCGAGATAAGAAGGACGTTCGAGCGCTTTTTCCAGATGCGCGAATGCGCGCGGATCGCGTGTCTTGCCCAGCGCGAGCGCACTTTCCGCCTCGACGAAATAACTCGGGTCGCCTTTTTCCAGAACTGCGGCCAGAGCTTCGGCCGCGCGCGGGTTGGCGCGAAACGCCCCGAGCGCGCGCACCACAGAACGCCGCGCTTTCGGATGCGCCAGGCTGACGCCTTCGATCAGCGTGTCTAGCGCAGCCTCAGTTCTGATTTCGCCCAGTGCGGCCGCCGCGTCGGCCTGCACGCCCCAGAAACTGTCGCCGAGCATCGCGATGCGCAGCGCGGCGGTAGCCTGCGGACTGCCCTCGATGCCCAACTCGTGCGCTGCCGCCGAGCGTCCTATCGCTTCGGGCGCGCGCGCGAGTTCCAGTTCGAGCGCCTCTCGTCCGCGCTTGTGCTTGAGGGTCTTGACGATGTCGTGTTCGGGATCGAAGCGGACCGCCTTGGGCGCCTTGTCGCAGGCAAAGACGAAGACGTGCTCGCGCTCGCGAATCTCGACGCGATGGCGCGTTTCGCGTCCGTCTGCGTCCATCAGCGCGATCGTCAGGTTCAGGCGGAACAGCCCGATCGCGTCGGAAGTCTTGTGCGTCTGCTTGATGGTGACGGTGGCGAGCTTGCGCTTGTCGTCGAACGCGCTCGACACTTCGATCTCAGGATGCCCTTCTTTATAAACCCACTGGTCGAAAAAGTAGTCGAGGTTGCGTCCGGTCGCGTCTTCAAACGCGCGCTGCAGATCCTGGGTGATGACGTTCTGTCCACGATGACGCGTGCAATAAAGGTTGAGCGCCTTGAAGAACAGCGCGTCGCCCGTCTCGCGCCGCAGCATGTGCATTACCAGCGAGCCCTTCTCGTAAAGATGGCGGTCGAACAGCTCGATCGGCGTGCGATAGCGGTTGCATACGATCGGGCGGCGGTAGTGATGCCTGTCTTCCTCGAAATAACCGCCGCGATCCTGGCGCAGGTTCCACGCGAACTCGTCGGCGCCGAGATTTTCTTCGCACCACAACGCTTCGAAGTAGGTGGCAAAGCCCTCGTTCAGCCACGCGTGCGACCAATCGCGGCAAGTCAGCAAGTCGCCCCACCATTGATGCGCCAGCTCGTGCGCAACCAGCGGATCGCTTTTGAAGTCGAGATGCGCGCGCGCGTCATGCAATGTATCCGCGGTCTGCGTAGTCGCCGAGGTATTTTCCATCCCGCCGAAAATGAAATCGCTGACGGCGACTTGCGCGTATTTCGCGTACGGATACGCGACGCCGATTCGGCGCTCGAAAAACTCGATCATCTTCGGCGTGTTGCCGAATGCGCGGCGCGCGTCGTCCTCGCGCCCGGGCCGCACGTAATACAAAACCGGCGTCACACCGGCGCGATCCTCGATCGTCGCGAACTCTCCCGCCGCCAGCGTGATCAGATACGCCGAATGCGGCACCTCGTGGCTAAAGTGGAAAGTCCTTGTGCGCGCCGCCTGGTCGTGCGTTTCAGCGACCAGCGCGCCATTGGACACGGCAATGAATTTCTCCGGTACCGTCGCGATAACTTCGCTGGTGGTGCGGTTGTTCGGGTAGTCGTAGCAGGGAAACCAGTAGCGCGAATCCTCGTCCTCGCCTTGCGTCCACGCCTGCACCGGCTTGTCGGGATAGGCGTCATCGGGGCCGACGAAGTACATGCCGCGCCTGGGTGTGCCTGAGTAATCGATCGCGACTTCAATCTCGGCGCCTGCCGCGAGTGCGCGTGCGAACGTCACCCGAAGCTTGTTGTCCGCGGTCTCGAAGGCGACCGGCTCTCCGCCCGCGCGCACCGCGTTTATCGCGAGCTCAGCGGCGTCGAACTCGAGCGTCGCAAGCTCACCCGCGATCGCGGCGACGCGATGGGTCGCGGTGCCGGAAATTTTGCGATCCTTAAAATCCAGCGCAAGCTCGATCTTGATGTGCCTGATATCGGCGCTGCGATCGCGCGGCCAGTTCGGCTCGACGTGCGCTGGTTGAAACGGGCGGCGGCCCCGCGCAAAGCGTCGGGTGAATGCGTACCGATCCCCCAGCTCCAGCGCCATCTGGTCGAAAAAACGAGGTTTGTGCATGGCGGGAAGCTTAGCAGAGAAACCGCCGCTTTCGCAGATTAGGCAGATTCCAGCGCGAGCACGATCGCTTCGAGCGGCGCGAGCCGCAGCCTGCCCGCAATCGAGCCTGACGCGCGCGCGGGATCGCTGCTGATGAGAATATTCGCTTGCGGAACTCCAATCGCGAGCGCCTCGCTCGCGAAATTCAGTGCGACGATTGCACGGCCCTTGCCGAGCTGGCGTGCGAACACGAAACTGTCACCGGGCGAATCGAGAATTTTCAGATCGCCGCTATGCAATGCCGGCGTATCGCGCCTAACCCGAATCATTCGCCGATAGAACGACAGCATCGAGCTGGCATCGCCGGTCTGCCGCGCGGCATTGATTGCCGTGTAATCACCGCATCGAAGCCACGGCTGGCCGCTGGTAAATCCGCCGTGTGGCGCGCCGGACCACTGCATTGGCGTGCGGCATCCATCGCGTCCGACCGGATCGCGCCATTCGGATTTCGGAATCTCGACGTTCGGCATCCCCAGTTCTTCGCCATAGTAAAGAAACGGCGTGCCGCGCAGACCTAGTATCATCACCGCCGCAAGCCTCGCGCGCGCCGCCGTCCAGGCGCCGCCGGCGTAGCGCGTGAGGTGGCGCGGGAAATCATGATTCGAGAGCGTATAGGTCGGCCACGAGCCGTGCGGGAACACCTGCTCGACTTGCCCGACCTGCGCGCGGAAACTCGCCGCCTTCCAGGGGCAGAAGAGGAAGCGGAAGTTGAAGGCCTGCTGCAATTCGTCAGGCCGCAGATAGTCGGCCAGCGACAGATTGTCGCGCGGCCATACTTCGCCGACCAGGATCCGATCGCCGCCGTACTCTTCGAGGACGCGGCGGAATCCGCGCACCACCTCGTGCACTTCGGGTTGATCGACGTCGTACAGATGCTGCTGCTTGAGCGCGACATCGGTCATCGCGCCCGGGTCCGGTTTGAGGAGCGGAGGATTGTCGCGGAACTGCGCGTCCTTGATCATTCCGTGGATTACATCGACGCGAAATCCGTCGGTGCCGCGGTCCAGCCAGAACCGCATCACGTTTTGCATCGCCTCGACAACTTCAGGGTTGCGGAAATTCAGGTCGGGTTGCGATTCGAGGAACAGATGCAGGTACCATTCGCAGGTCACGTCGTCGTACTTCCACGCGGGTCCGCCGAAGATGCTGACCCAATTATTGGGCGGGCGGTCCGGCGCGCCGGCCTTCCAGATATACCAGTCGCGTTTGGGATTCGTGCGAGACGAACGCGCTTCTCGAAACCATTGGTGCTGGTCCGAGGTATGATTGGGCACCAGGTCGAGGATAATCCGGATGTCGCGGCGATGCGCCTGGGCGATAAGCCGATCGAACGAAGCAAGATCGCCGAGCTCCGGATGGACGCCGCGGTAGTCGCTTACGTCGTAGCCCCAATCCTTGAGCGGCGAAGGATTGATTGGGCTGAGCCACAACGCGTCGATTCCGAGCGAGCGCGCGCTGCCGTCATTCAGGTAGTCGAGATGCGCGGTGATTCCGTCCAGGTCGCCGATTCCGTCGCCGTTCGAGTCGGCGAAGCTGCGCGGATAAATCTGGTAAAAGACCGCCCGCCGCCACCAAACCGATGCCATCCGTAAAAGACCTCCGCTTGCGCCGGCAATCGCGGCTTACTGGTAGAGGATCTGAGCGCGAAGATCCCGCCGGATCGCATCCGCAATCGGCTTGAACTGAACCGCGTCCTTTGGCGTGCAGACCGGCCCACGAGTGCGATCGTCGAGCAGGCGAACAACACTGACACTGGTGCCCGTGCGTTTGTACTCGGCGGAATAGGTCGTGTTCGCTCCGCTCAGGTGAACGTCCCTGGGCATCGCCATTATCTTTACACTCGGCGGAAAGTGAATCGTAAATTCTTCTTTCGAGTAGTCGCCAGTACACGCGAAGTCCACCGTTCGGCCGGTATCGGCCGAACCCTCGAGCGCGCTCGCGATACTGCCCCACTCCGCAAACGGCAATCGAATCGGAATTGCGCCCGGACCCGGCAGGTTCATTGCGTCGGTGAACTTGTATCGAATGCTGTAGTTGTAATCATCTGTAAGATCTTTGACGTTGCCCTTGACGATGCTGCCCGTCCCAGTATAGCCACTTCGCGCCAGAGCTCGGCTAATCGAACCTTCGATCGCGTTGGGTTGCAGATAGGCCATCGTGGTTCTGGCTATTACCGCATTGTAGCCTTCCACCTTGACTTTAGTTTCTCCCTCGGCTGACCCGTCGGGATGAACAGTCAGCACGGTGTTGAAGTCTTTGCCGTCATGCCTGGAGTCAACCACCGGCGTGTATTCGACTTTCTTGAAATCAGCGGTATGCAGGACCGGCTTGCCGGCTTCGTCCGGAGGCAGCAATCCGAACGGAGTATATTGGGCGGTCGAATCGACGTAGAGATCGAGACTGGGTATGTAGTTGATAACGTGGTTGAACAACTCAGGACAGGGCGCTTCCGGGAGGTTGTAGGAAGATCCGGAGTTGATCAAGGCCGGAGTGCTGGCGATTCCTTTGGCTTGGAGCAGCGCCTGCAGCAAAGTAGTATGGTCTTTGCAATCTCCCATCCGGTTGGCCAGCACCAGGTCAGCGTCGTGCGGCACAACCGCGCCAATACCAACTTCGTTTCCGGCATACTGGATATTGTTGGCGACCCAATCGTAAAGTCTTTTGGCTTGTTCGCGCGGCGTGTGAATGCCCTTGGTCAATTCGTCCGCAAGCTTTTGCGTTTGAGCGCTCACCTTTGCCTTTCCCGCCGCACGCGCGTTGTATGCGGCGGCGATCGCTCCGTAATCTTTGAAGGTCGTGGCGGAGATCAGCGGTCCGTAATCGAAGGAGGAGACGGAGCCCGGTTCGGGTTTGGCAAGTTGCCGGTTCTGAAACGTCCACGACCAGTTCCGCCGTCCGTTCTTTTGCGCGACTTCGCCACCATGAACTCCGCGCGTGTAGACCCGCAGTGGGAGCGAGGCGGGTGCGCTCAGGCTGATATCCACTTTGTCGTACACCTGAAACTTCGAGAACGACTGCAGCAACGAAAAGTTGCCGGGATATGTCGCTTCGGTCTGGGTCAGCTTGTACGACATCACCACCGAGTCGCCGACTGCGACATCCGGAAACGCAACCGTTTTGGTCCTGATATCCGAGAACATCGGCAACGCCGCGCCTTTGCCGGTATTCGATTGTTCCTGAAAGTTAGAGGCTGGAACGTCAATCCGGCGCCCATCCTGCTTGAGTGTATATGCCGCAAGAATTTCAACTTTTTCGAGCCGGTCGCTGAAGCTCACCGAGGTCTGATTCGCCTCCGAGACGCCCTGTTCAGTCAGCACCTTCAGCGCCCAGCTTTGCTCTTCAACGTGCGTGCCATCGGGATTCACGTCATAGCGCGCCCGATACCATTCATACTTGGTAAATCCCTGGAAGGGTTCCGGCGTTGCACCATCGGCTTGTGCCGGAAACGGCAGGAGCAACAGGGCCAGGACCATCGCCAAGTAAATCGCAAATGACCGATAGTTGGCGGTTCGGTTCACGTTGAATCTCCGGCGAAATAATTTCAGAGCTTGATGCGGAAATCGAACACACAGGCAAAATCGCACGATTCAGATTGTGCGATGGACGATATGGCACTTCGCCCGCATACGCAATTCGCCGCTCCGGTGTCGCCGCGGGTGCTTCGCTAAGCAACGTGATGACCGGATTCGTGGTGGGGCACGCGGCCTTCAATACGGGTTTTCTGGTCTTGAGCGCGATCGCGCTTATCGCCTTCGCGGTGCCGGCCCTCGCGATGCCTGAGACGAAGGAATCCGGCGCTCGGCAGGCTACTCCCCGAAGCCAAGGTCCTTAAGGCTTTTGCGCGCATCCTCGGCGCGGTCGCGATGCACCATCAATCGCGCCAAAATTGCTACGGTCGAGCCGAGCATCCGCGAGCCTTCGCCGTCAAAGACCCAGCATTCGAACCCCGCCTCGGACAACAAATCGCGCGCCATTTGCACCTGCATCGAGTCGATGCTTGAGAAAACTTCCTCGAGCTCGTCCGGCGCAAAGTTCCGCTCTTCAGCCATCGCGAGTCTCCTGGTCAATTACAAATTGCATGCATCGGCGCAAATTTCCGTCACTCGCCGGCGGCGCCGCCCTGCGGC
>JBOHWH010000053.1:0-10323 GCA_050736695.1 Binataceae bacterium (SeqCode)
TTCCATCCGTAGCCGATCATCCCGGTGCCGCCGCCGACGCATCCTTCGGCGACGCGGCCGCCGCGTGCGCCCTGGAGCGCCGCAAACACATGGGCGGGTTTTACGTGGAAGCCGTTGGTGTCGTTCAGATAGCCGTCCCAGGTTTCGGCAACCACCGGCAGCGACCATGGCTGCGCCATCTTTCCGTCGCGGATCTGCCATCCGATCACCGCGTCACGCACCACTCCGACGCTGTGCGTGTTGGTGATCATTACCGGCGACGACAGGAAGCCCGACTCCTCGATCCACGCCGTCCCGGTCATCTCGCCATTGCCATTGAGCGCGAAATATCCGGCGAAGACGGGCAGGCCGCCGCGGCGGCGTCCGCGCGGCAGAACCGCGGTGACGCCGGTGCGGACCGGGCCCCGTCCGACGACCAGCTTTCCGCTGCCGCGGATTATCGTCGCATGGCCAACCTCGACTCCGGCGACATCGGTGATCGCGTTGCGCGGCCCGGTGAGGCCCTCGAACGGGATCCCGAGATCGCGCGCACGCGGCCGGGTTTTCCGCAGCCGTTTAGCTGCGCGATGCTGCTCGTTCGCCATCGAACGCAAGCCTAGCGCGCCGCGCGCGGTCGCGGCCATCGATGACGGCGGCTATCGCAAGAAATTAATTGGACAAGAAATTATCTGGAGCCGATCGGTTGGATCAAACCGCTAACTGAACCGCGGCGGCCACGGGTGCATTCAGAATCAGCGCCTGCTTAAGCTCCGCGCGGGTCGTTCCGATTGCCTTGATTATCGGAAGCACGCCGTTAACCAGAAAAGCACGCGCGCTAATCCCGGCACCCGAATTCTTGAGCCGCTCCTGGTAGTGAGGGATAAGTCCCTCACCCGGCATCTTGAAGTGCGACAGGACGTGCGCGAAATCCGCTATAGTGCCAACGCGGTCTTCTTCCATCTCGAGCTCAACCATCAGGCGGTAGAAACGCGCGTGCGCAGCCTCGTCGCGGCTGATGAAGGAAAAGATCGCTTCGAGGACTGGATTGCCGTCGCGGCCCGCCTGCTCGCGCTGCGCGCGATAAGCGATACAAGTCGCGGCTTCCTGCAACGCGCCGTAGCAGGCCATCTGACGATGAGTCGCGAACGGGAGTTTCCAGGCGCGCGAAAAAATTCGATCCTCGAACGCCGCGAACTCTCCCGGAGTGCGCAAACCCGAGCGAGTCAGGTACTCGCGAAAGGCAAGCCCGTGCTTCGATTCCTCGTAGCTCCAACACGCGGAAAACCACGCCGCTCCGAACATCGGGCGGACCAGATCCATTCCACGCGCGCTGTAATCAGGCAGGTAAAACTCCTCGGCGCAGAAGGTCTCGATACAGACAGCGCCACGCTCGCTGTTGTGCGCGGCGTCCAGCTTGTCCCAGGGAATATCGTCGAATAGGTTCCATCGCCGTTTGCGTTCGGCTGACTCGAAGAACTCGAGATACGTGCGATACATCTTCTCGCGCATCGTGGGAGAAATTGGCATCAATGACCTTCTTTGTTCGCTCGACGAGGGGGATCGGCGCAAAGGCAATCTGCGCAGATTAGATAGTATGGACTCTGCGCGCTATGCGATCCAGTCACCCTTTTCTGGATAACACCTTTGTCTTACAGAGAACAAATCGCGCACTGGGGGGCTCATTTTGCGACTGATACTCGCTCTCAATGATGCAATTGCGTCGTATTCAGCGCTCTGGCATAGTCTTTCACGTCGATAGACTCCATCACTCTTCTGGGGGCGAAAGATATGAGAGCAGGCAGGCTTTTTAATGTAATCGCGGCAGGCGCAATCGCGACGATTCTCACGGCGTCGATGGTATTGTCGGTTCCGACCCGCGCACTCGCGCAGGACGACGACGCCACCGCCGTCGCGGACGCCAAGACACCGCCGGCAGCAATGGCGGGAACCTGGACCGGACCGCTCGTCGATACCGGCAAATCTGGAACCGGAACGCTGACGCTCGATCTGACTCAGGTCAAGGCGACAGTAGGGGGAACCTTCAGTGCCACTGGGGGGACCACGGACGCAACTGGTTCGCTGAAGGGCAAGGCAGTAGGCAACAAGGTCACGATATTGCTGGACCAAACGAATCAGACCCACCCCTGTAAGGTGAACCTGAAGGGAAAAGTACTCACCCTCGATGAGTACACGGGGACATTCAAGAGTGCGACCCCTTCCAAGAATTGCAAGGCGCGGGGAACCTTCGACATCTTTCTACAGCCATAACGCCAGCGACAGTGAGAGTAACCACGGATGAGCGGCTCGAGCCGCTCATCCGCTTTTGTTTTCGGGAGAAGCCTCCTTGCTTCGCGATAGCCTGCTATCTTACGCTCCCCGGCGGGAGGACAAAGTTTCTGACGATCTCCGATCTCGAAAAGGCCGCCTGCGCGCCGATTATCGTCGAGCCGATTTGCTTCAACCCTAAGGCGAAATTTCCGTACGGCCTCACGGTCGCGGCGGTGCGTAAATCCATGGAGGCGTTCATTGATTTCCTGGGTTTCCTTAATCGTCAGCTTCTTACCCGCGAATTGCCACGTATCGAGATGCTCATGATGCCGGCGAACTTCTCGAGTCTCGTCGGCGAGTTCGTCGTGACCTCGATTCCCAAGCATTGCCCGGGACTAGTCAAAAACCGCTTTCACAACGGACATCCCGACCTAATTCCGACCGGTCGTTATCCGGGCGATCTCATTCTGCACGCGCAAGATGGTATCGAGGTAAAGGCCTCGCGTTATTCCGGGGCCTGGCAAGGGCATAATCCTGAGAAATGTTGGCTGATGGTGTTCGTGTTCCAAGCCAATAGTTCGTCGGCGCACGACGCCGAACCGGTGCCGTTCAGATTTCGGAGCGTGTACTTGGCTCGGCTCAAAGAGAGCGATTGGAGGTTCTCCGGCCGAAGCGAAACCAGCCGCCGCACAATTACCGCCAGTGTTACAAAGTCGGGAGAGGCCAAACTTCGCAAGAACTGGATCTACAGCGCTCAGTAGACCTTGGGGTGCGAGTTGGCTACCCGCGGCTTTCCGTCAAAGAGGTTGCTCTGACCCCGGCCAGTCAGTTCATCAACTCCTGGAATTACGACTGCCTTCAAACGCGTAATCGCATTCACTGCCAGTTTGAAATACTCGGCACTGCGCTCGATTCCAATCGCTTCAGCACGAACCGCTTCCGCGGCCGCGATGGTAGAGCCGGCGCCCATGAATGTATCGGCAACCACTCCTGTGCCAAGTGGTAATGCCGCATAAACGACTAAACGCATAAAGCTCTGCGGCTTCAAGCTGGGATGATCGGCGATCCGTTTTTCCCGCACCGGGGTGCGTTCGCTTTGAATAAGGTCTTCAAACGGATTTCCGTTGGCAAGCCGCCGGAGGCCTCCGGTCTGAAATTCGCGCAAGCAGTCAGAGACTGTCATCCCTTGCAGAAGAGGCTTGCGGAAGAGTCCCCAAGGCTCGTAACAGCCCTTCGGGAGGACACATACCGCGGGAAACTCCAGGTGTGCGTTCTTTGGCCGGTCGCCGCCGCGAAGCGTGCGAACGGTTCGCATGATCTGACCGCGAAATTCGAGACCGCCTTTCCGCAGCGATTCGTACAACAGCGGCGCAAGGATTGAACTGGTCGCGATAAAGACATGCCCGCCCGGCCTGAGCGCCCGCAGGGCAATTCGCGCCCAGTCTTCGAAGAATTTCGAGAGCCGCTTGAGTTCCTGATCGGAATGCGCGGTAAAGCGTGGAAGTGGCGCCCTGATTGAGCCGTCGAACGATGGCGGAATTCTCCATACTCCGCCTCTTCCATTGGCCCTCTTCTCGAGCTCGTGCGAATCGAACTCCTTCACGCCGTATGGTGGATCGGTAACGATCGCATGGAGCGTGTTTTCCGGCAGTCGCGCCAACCAGTCAAAGCAATCACCTCGGAGAATCAGAGAATTCCCAATTTGATGCGATTTGAAGTCTAACGCCAGACTATGAGGGGCGGCGTTCTTCAACGCTTTCTCCTTCCATTTACCTTGACTAATAGATCGTCAAGATCTGCTCTAACATACAGCCGATAACGGTTGATCGGGTGCCTGCGCGCTTTCAATTTTCCGGCTCGATCCCAATTGCGGAGCGTCGATGCCGAAACGCCCAAATATGAGGCCGCATCAGTGATGGTGAGAAAATCAGCAAGGCGATCCGGCTGCTGCTTCATTCTTCCTTAGCCTTATCAAACCTTATTAAACATCGCAAGGAGACTACTTTCAACGCGAGGGTTTGCCGATTGGCTCGCCGGTGTTGGGATCGAGGGTCAGTCCGCGGGACTGCCGCTTACTGAAATTGAACCTCCGGCGAGGGAATTTGGTGAACTCGGCGACGAGACGCCGCAAAAGGCGTACGCTCGTATCAGGCTATAGAATAAAGATCAGACGTGGGATCGTGAAACTTGGGCCGCCACCGGAGCAAATTATGGATTTGACCACACCAGGAGCGTTCGCTCTCACCGACTCGATGACCGGCAGCCAGATTGCCGGGTTCGTAAAAAAGATCGAACAGCTCGGCTACGGATCGTTTTGGTTTCCCGAAGCCTTCGGCCGCGATCCATTCGCGCTGGCCGCGCATATTCTGAGCGTCACGGATCGGCTGGTTGTCGGAACCGGAATCGCCAACGTATGGAAGCGCGAGCCGGTCGCGATGATCGGCGCGGCGCGCACTCTGGCCGAGTTGTTCCCCAACCGCTTCATCCTGGGGATCGGGATCAGCCACGCGCCGATGATGGCGCAATTGGGAATCAAGTATGAAAAGCCGGTTGCACACATGCGCGACTATCTTGCGCGGATGAAGGCCGCGCCGTACTCGGCGCCCCGCGCCAAATCCGATCCGCCGATCGTGATCGCAGCGCTGATGCCCAAGATGCTCCAGCTCGCGGCGGCCGAAACCAACGGCACCTTCCCGGTTTACATCACGCCCGAGCAGACCGCGCGGATGCGCGCGGCGCTGGGTGCCGGCAAATGGATCTGCATCCAGCAGGTCACGATCCTCGAGCCCGATCCCACCAAGGCGCGCCGCGCCGCGCGCAAGGTGCTGGCGTTCTACTTGACGCTCCCCAACTACCTGGCAAGCTTCCGCAAAATGGGCTTCGGCGACGCCGATTTCGCCGACGGCGGCAACGATCGCCTGGTGGACGGCCTAGTCGCGTGGGGTGATGAAGAGACCATTCGGAATCGTGTAGCCGCGCACTACAAGGCCGGTGCAACTCACGTCAGCCTGACGGTGGTGCCGGCCGAAGGAGCCTCGCTCGATCGCACGATAGCTCCCGACATGCGCGCGTTCGAAGCGCTAGCCCCGCTCACGAGGCATTAGCGATGGGCAAGGGCGCCGTGTAATCCAGGCGTCGAGAGACCATCCGCCGGCGCCGGCGCTCAGCAGAAAGAGGAGCGCCATCGTCATCGCAAAATCCGTCCTCGCATCGCTCACCATGAACCAAAACCCCTGCGCGGGATTAACCAGTTCGGGAATTTTGGTCGTCGAGATTGCGGTCAGGATCACGAGGAGCAGAACTATGCAGGCAGGCCGCGTAAGCAGGCCGATTAGCACCAGCAGTCCGCAAGCGATCTCGAAGGTGCCGACGAAGTGCGCGGTGAATGCGGGATGCGGAAATCCAATCCTGGCGAAGCGCAGAACTCCCGTCCGGGGATCGAGGTATTTGAGAATTCCCTGCGTAAAAAAAATCAGACCGACCGACAATCGAATCAGTACTACGCTTTTCGCGTACAGGGCCGGAGCGAGGAGCCGGTTCATCGCCTTGTCCCGCGGGGGCGTCCCTTTAGTCGTGCGGATATTGCGAGGCCGCGGTATCGATTAGGAAGATTGCGTTGCCCGACGGATCCTCGATCAGCGCAAACTCACCGAAGTTTTCGCGGCAGACATCTTCGATTACCTTGGCGCCCTTCCCCCTCAGTTCCGCAACGTAATTCTTGATGTCAGTCACTTCAATTGCAATATGACTCGCCTCGCGCCCGCGCTGTAATGCGATCTTTCCACCACCTGCGACCTCGTACATTGCCCAAGTATCCGGATAATTCACCAACTCCTTGAGCTCGAGAGTCTCGCGATAGAATTTAGTTGCCGCGTCCCAATCGGTGACGAAATATACGGTCGCCTGCACTCGTCTTATCGGCATTCTAACGCGGCCTCGGTTTTGAATTTCAGCTTATACTTCCATCGGCACTAGCCGGTTGCAAACCAACCATTCGCACAGCGCTGCCATCCGGGCAGGATCAATCGATCGGACGGCGCGAAGGTAGTGCGGCGCCCGCGCCGGAAGAACGCCTTTTGGTGGCGCGGACCTTCGGCCCGCGCATCTCCGGCAGGCGCGGCGCCCATCCTACTGACAATAGGAAGATCAAATCTGATTTTAGGGCCGGCCGTGCGCTGCCGCCCGCTATCCTCGGCGCGACGAACGGTTCCCGAGGACGAGATCTCGCGAGCCGATAGCCGCCCGCTTGACACTCACCGTTTCCGGAGGTATTTAACCTCTAGGTTATCTAACTAGATGGTTCAGAACATGGAGCCTGACTTCAACACCACTTTCGCCGCCCTTGCCGATCCGACCCGATGTGCGATCCTTGCCCGGCTCGCATCGGGTCAGGCCTCGGTCACCGAGTTGGCCGAGCCCTTCGAGATGAGCCTCCCTGCAATCTCCAAGCATCTCAAAGTGCTGCAGCGCGCAGGTTTGATCGCGCGCGGCCGCGAGGCGCAATGGCGGCCCAGCCGGCTCGCTGCTGGTCCACTCAAGGACGCTGCCAACTGGTTGGAGAGCTATCGTCGTTTTTGGGAGGCAAGCTTCGATCGCCTGGAGAATTATTTGCGCGAACTGAAATTAAAGGAGAAACGCGATGCAGACTAACTCCAACACAGAGCCAGCCGAACGCACGCTGGTAATTACGCGCGTGTTCGACGCGCCCCGGGCGCTCGTGTTCAAAGCCTGGACGCAGCCGCGGCATCTCGCACGATGGTGGGGGCCGGCAGGCTACAGCCTGGCGTCGTGCGAGATGGACCTCCGCCCAGGAGGCGCCTACCGCTTTCAGATGAAATCGCCTGAGGGCGTTATCAATTCGTGGCATGGTGTCGTTCGAGAAATCGCCGAACCCGAACGGATCGTCTGGACCTGCTTCATCGACAATGCCGACGGCACCTTGTTCAGCGGCGAAACAGTCCTGACGGTGACGCTGGAAGACTTCGCCGGCAAGACCAGGCTGGCGTTGCATCAGGCGGTCTTCGAGACGACCGCGCTACGCGATGCGCACTCGAACGGATGGAACGGCGCATTCGTCCGCCTCGCCGAGCATCTGGCATCTGCTTGATTAGAGATTAACCGACGCAAAAGGAGATCGAATCATGAACCAACATCAGATCGTGTCGCGAGACGAATGGATCGCAGCCCGCAAGCAGTTGCTGAGCCGGGAAAAGGAGATTACGCACCAGTTCGATCAGTTGAATGCCGAGCGGCGCACGCTCCCATGGGTCAAGGTCGAAAAAGAGTATACTTTCGATACGCCGGCCGGCAAAAGACGGCTGGCCGATCTCTTCGACGGGCGTAGCCAGTTGATCGTTTATCACTTCATGTTCGCGCCTGAATGGAAGGAAGGATGCGTCGGCTGTTCGTTCTTTGGCGACCATATCGACGGCCCCAATATGCACATCGTGCATCACGACGTGAGCTTCGTCGCGATTTCCCGCGCGCCGCTTCCCGCGCTCGAAGCCTACAAGAAGCGGATGGGCTGGCGGTTCAACTGGGTGTCATCCAGCGGCAGCGATTTCAATTACGACTTTCACGTCTCGTTCAGCAAGGACGACCTCGCCCGCGGCGAAGCCTACTACAACTATGAGATGACCAAGATCTCGACCGAGGATCTCCACGGCATGAGCGTGTTCGTCAAAGACGCGGCCGGCGCCATCTTCCATACCTATTCATCCTATGGCCGTGGCGACGAGCGCGGACTGGGCGCATACATGTTTCTCGATGTTACCCCCAAGGGCCGCAATGAAACCGGTCCGAACGGCAATCTGACCGACTGGGTAAAGCGCCACGACAAGTATCCGGAAGGGCAACGCGAGTGACTAATTGCTGCGGCGTCTCCGAGAGCGAATCGGAGCCTCGAGCGACGAGCTTAACCCGGCGATGCCGCGGCATCGCCGGGTGGCTCGTTCCCAGCGCCACCCTGGCGCTGCTGCCGAAGTGTCCCATCTGCATCGCCGCCTATCTGGCAGTAGGAACAGGACTAGGCGTTTCGATTTCGACTGCGACCTATCTCCGCATCGCGCTAGTAATCGCGTGCGTCGCGTCGCTGTCGTACCTGGCAGCCAGAACACTCACGCGGATGAAACACGCGTGATTCGAGAGTACCCGAATCGAGCCGTCCTACGCTCTGGCGAGGCACCTTCAAAACGCACCGAACGGCCGACCGAGATTCTCGGGAAGCGGGTCATCGAAGTTCGCGCAAATTTTGATGCGGCCCTTGAGCGCTCCGGGCCATCGCCGCTTCGCCACCGCGGCGCACGGCACCAACCTTGCGCGGGGACGACCCGCTTTCGCGATCACAATCTCGATTCCCGCCGCGGCCTCTTCAGGCGCGAGAGCTGGATCTTTGCCTCGCGGATATCGATCGTCTTGATCTTCATCGGACCAGGCTCAATTTAGTTCCCATCGAGCCGGCGCCCATAGAAAAAAGGGCGGAGTCTTTATGACTCCGCCCTTGAGAAATCCCGGCCGCGTTCTACTCTCCCGTGACGTCTTCGATTACGGTGCCGTCAACGCTGAAGAACTTATTCGCTGCTGCGTTGCGGCGGAGGGCTAGCGCGTCGCGTCGATGATGGGGGCGTCATACTTCTCGAAGGCCGCGTCGGCGGTCACGATCGCGAGATTTTCGATCTGAGCCTGGGCTACGAGCATCCGGTCGAACGGATCGGCGTGATGTTTCGGAAGGGCAGCCGCCGCGAGCGCGTGCGCGATTGTGATCTGCAGCTCGCGAAAGCCACCGGCTTCGATCGCCCCCGGGAGCGACTTCTCCGGCGCTTGATCCATCTCGATTCGGCCGAGTGCCGATTTGATCGCAATCTCCCAGATGCTCGCCGCGCTCACAAATATGAGTGTCGCAGTATCTTCGATGAGCAGTCTTGCTTTGGCTCCTAGCCGCCGATTGTCTTGCACCCACCAGAGCAGGGCGTTTGAATCGAGCAGCAAGGGCCTCATCGAACGCCGAACGGCCGGCCGATTTCAACCGGCAGGGGAGCGTCGAAATCCGCGCGGATTCGAATGCGTCCCTTGAGCGCTCCGGGACGGCGCGGCTTCGCCGCAGTCGCGCACGGCACTAACCGTGCCCGCGGACGACCCGCTTTCGCGATCACGATTTCAGCTCCATCGGCGACCTCTTCAACCAGCCGCGACAGCTGAGTCTTGGCCTCGTGGATATTAATCGTCTTGATCTTCATTGGACCAGCCTTAGTTTAGTCCATCTGATGAGATTAAGGCAACGTCTCCGCCAGGACGCAAGCCTTCAAGTGCGGGTGATGGACGCGCGACGCCCGTAGAAAAAAGGGCGGAGTCTTGATGACTCCGCCCTTGAGAGATCCCGGCCGCGTCCTACTCTCCCGTGACGCCTTCGGTCACAGTACCATCGGCGCTGAAAGGCTTAACTGCCGTGTTCGGGATGGGAACGGGTGTTTCACTTTCGCCATGGCGACCGGAAACTATACGCGCCGTTTTTTGAGCGGAGCGGTTTAATGTAATGACACACTGAATGTAGGGTCTCATGTTAGAGCGAGATCAGGAGCCTTGGGTATGATTCAAGCCCGCCGGGTCGTATCCGATTAGCGATTGGAACTCGAATACATACTCCGGCTCTATTACTCAGATGAATCCCCAAAGTGGATTCAAAGAATAATTGAGTGGTCAAGCCTCACGGCCAATTAGTACCGGTCAGCTCCACGCCTTACAGCGCTTCCACCTCCGGCCTATCAACCTCCTTGTCTAGAAGGGGCCTTCAGGATCTTACGATCGGGATACCTAATCTTGGGGTGGGCTTCCCGCTTATATGCTTTCAGCGGTTATCCCGTCCAGACATGGCTACCCGGCGATGCAGCTGGCGCTACAACCGGTACACCAGAGGTCTGTCCGTCCCGGTCCTCTCGTACTAAGGACAGCTTCCCTCAAGTATCCTTCGCCCACGGCGGATAGGGACCGAACTGTCTCACGACGTTCTGAACCCAGCTCGCGTGCCACTTTAATCGGCGAACAGCCGAACCCTTGGGAGCTACTTCACCCCCAGGATGT
>JBOHWH010000054.1:0-2035 GCA_050736695.1 Binataceae bacterium (SeqCode)
TCGGGATTTCTCGCCCAGGGCTCGAAATGACGATCCCCGAGAGCAGCCGACGCCGAGATGCTTATCCTACGTGGTGTCTCCAAAATCAGTAGGGTGGGCGTCTCGCCCGCCGGCGATGCGCGGACCGCAGGACCGCGGCACCGAACAACAGCGCGAGCGCAGGATTGCTGCAAAGCAGTATCGAGAGAGCAAGTCTCGGATCTAATGATACTTGCCTTACGTCATTTCGACTGCGGGGAGAAATCCCGAGCGCAGGGCTGTTGCATGTGGCGTCGGCGCCGAGCATGGGCGTCTCGGGATTTCTCGCCCAGGGCTCGAAATGACGATCCGAGAGAGCAGCGCGAATGATTTAATCATGCTGACCGGGAATCTGCGTCATTTCGCACCCTTAAAGATTCCCGTTCACAACCCTTTCGACTTGCTGCCATAACGAACTAGATTAAGCACGATCTCCCGCTGCCTGAAGCTCGAGCGGCGCGGTGAACAGCCAAAGGAGCGCGCTATGAAAATTGGATTGCTTACTCCGTTCAGCGGACGTAACGGAAGCCCGGCTGAGTTTGCGCGAGTTGCGGAATCGCTTGGGTATGAATCGCTCTGGATACCGGAGCATCCGGCGGTGCCCGCTAATCCGGCGACTAAATTTCCCGGCGGCGGCGATATTCCGCCGATCTACTTTTCGATGGCCGATCAGGTCGTCGCGCTCAGCATGGCCGCGGCGACGACCAAATCGCTCAAGCTCGCAACCGGAATCTGCCTGGTGCCGGAGCATCACCCGGTCGCGCTCGCCAATCAGATCGCGACCCTCGACGCGTTCTCCGGCGGCAGAGTGATTTTCGGAATCGGCGCGGGATGGCTGCGCGAGGAATGCGATCTGTTCGCCGTCGATTTTCCGAAACGATGGACCCAGACGCGCGAATACATAGCCGCGATGCGCGAGTTGTGGACCCGCGATGAAGCCGCGTTCGACGGCAGGTACATCAAGTTTCCCAAGGTCAAATGCTCGCCCAAGCCGGCGCAGAAAAACGGTCCGCCAGTTGTTATCGGCAGCCTCGACAAGAACGCGCTCAAACGGGTTGCAAAGTGGGGCGACGGATGGTGCCCGATTCGCGTGACGCCCGAGTTCATGAAGGAAAAACTCGCCGAGCTAAAACGCGAATGCGCGGAGGCCGGCACCGACTTTGGCCGGCTCGATATCACCGTCATGGGATTCGTCCAGGGCGAGCGCGCCAGGGTGCAGGCGGAGCTCGCGCGCTTTGCGGAAACCGGCGTGACGCGCTTCGTGCTGGGGCTTGCGGATTTCACGCCCGAGACGATGCCGCGGATGCTCGAGAAGATCGGCGCCGCTTACGTTTGATCTCCCGATCGCCGCGCCTGCGAAGTGTTGGCGCCGTGATCGTCGCCGCCGTGAAGTAAGAAGCAACCTGACTCATGCCCCTCTACTGCGAGGTCCACGCCGCTTCGAATCTGAGCATCGGCGAAATCTGGCGAGTGCAGTAATCGGACGGCGGATGCAGCCGCGCGGCGGCATCGGAAGTTCTGGGTCGGCCGCGAATCCGCACGGTATTTCTATTGGCAGCGCTCTTGCTGTGAGTTGGATCCAGAACTCGCAGGAGAATGACGCACTATGATTTCTTCGATTATCGTCGGACTGATTGCGGGATGGCTTGCGGGCAAGATGATGCGCGGCGACGGCTACGGTTTCGTGTGCGACATCCTGCTCGGGCTGGTGGGCGCGGTAGTAGGAGGATGGATGTTCGGCGCGTTCGGAGTTCATGCGCATCACTTGCTGAGCGCGATTATCGTAGCGACGCTCGGCGCAACCGCGCTGGTGTTCGCCGCGCGCGCCGCCACCGGCGAGCTCTTCGAGGATTGATCGCGGCCGCATTCCGGGGCGACGGCGCAACCGCGCCCACGGATTTTCGCGCGCGCGCCTCTCCCAAAGCGGGCGCGGAAGCAATAAAACCCTCGATGTGAAACTGCGCGGAGCAATCTCCGGTTTTGGCGAAGTCGCCGCACGCGCGCATCTGCCCGGATG
>JBOHWH010000055.1:0-31115 GCA_050736695.1 Binataceae bacterium (SeqCode)
GAACGACCAGTTGCCGAGCATCTCGAAAAAGGTGTGATGGTAGGTGTCGCGGCCGACGGCCTCGAGGTCGTTGTGCTTGCCCGAGATTCGCAGGCATTTCTGGCAATCGACGACGCGCGGATTCGGCGCGGTGCGCACGCCCAGAAAATAATCCTTGAACGGAACCATCCCGGCGTTGACGAACAGCAGAGTAGGGTCACCCTTTGGTACAAGCGAGAACGAGGGTACGACGGTATGCCCGCGTTCCTTGAAGAAATCCAGAAACGACTGACGAATATTAGCGGTGGTCCAGCGCATCGGACGATTATTCTAGCGAGCCGCGCCAATCCTGCCCACTGCCGCAAAGGGGTGGGCCGGTAACCCTTGGAATGGAGGTAGGGGCGGCCCCATGTGGCCGCTCGCTATCGATTCGACCGCGATCGGGCCTTTGGCCCGCACGTCAGTGGACAGTTTCCCCCAAACGAGGATCTCCATGTGCCTAACTTGATGGCACGAGGCGTGTGGCGACTGTTGCTCCGGGTTGATTTGAGACCGTCACTCGCGGAAGTGCGCGCGGCGCCTCGACTCGTGGTGGCACGACCACGCCAATCACATAGCTACCGCCGAGAGAGTCGCTGACCTTCTGCAGAGCTTGAGCAAACGATTCACCTTGATCCTTGCCGACCGCGGAGGCTTCGTAGAAGCGGCCATTGGCGGCGGTCGCCAGGCCACTCAAATTCTTTGCGTCCATCCTCGCAAGGTCCGTACCTCCCATCACGAAGGGACCGATACTTAGTTCCGGCGAATTGGTTTGTGCCGAAGGATCTCCAATTCCAATCACGAAGAACCTGATGTCCGAGCGGCGGAGCTTGGCGATCAATTGGTCCTCTTTTGTGGTGCTAGTGTTATCGATCCCGTCTGTAATGACCAACAGCGCGCGGTTCCGATAGTGCGCACCGCTTATAGTCGTCAGGCCCAGCGCGATCGCGTCGTAAAGTGAGGTTTCGCCTTCGGGCACGTACTCGTAAATGTTGTGGACCGCGAGCGCGTGGTCGGTGGTGAATGGCTGAACGACGCGGACCTTGTTCACTTCGGATCGATCTCCATTCGCCCGCGCTCCGGACGCCATCACGATTGCGACCTCGTCACATCGGTTCAGAGTTTCAGTTACGGTCAAAATCCTTTTGCGAGCGACGGGAACAGCGTCGGGGTCCACCACGAGTTTTCCGTGCATGCTGCCGGAATCGTCCATTACAATTACAAGAGAGATTGGCGCGTCTTGCGCTACGCCCGCGAAATACAAGATCGGCAGGTTCTGCCCAAGGATATCGACTCTGAAGTGGGATTGGCGAACGCCCGGGATCGGCTTTCCGGATGCATCTGTAACCGATACTGCGAGCTGCGTATAGCCGGGTCGGTCCGCTAGAGCGGCCGGAGCTACCGAAGGACTCTGGGCTGCGGGGTCGGGACAAAGATCAAGCGCCGCAGGGCCAGACGGCGCTGCAATCGCAACGGGAGCAGGATTGTCGGATCGTGTGCTGGCGCATCCGGCGACTGCCAAGAGCATCGCGATTGCGAAAAGCCGCAGGCGGCTTGCAAAGCGCATTGGGCGGTTCCTTTCGATACCGACGACTTGTGGAACGCAATACCACACCGGGATGCGCATGGGGTAGTCGTTGGTGGCCGCCGGGCCGAAGAGTCGCGATCATTTTTCCAGATACCCTCTCCAGCCGGGGGGTGTCACCAACACACGTGTGGCGCCTCTGAATACCCTCTCCCTGCGGGAGAGGGCGGCGCGCGCGAGGCTTGCGTTTGTTTCGCAAGCATCGAGACGCGCGGGTGAGGGTGCTGCTCCGAGCGAGTCGACGCGGAGATCGCGGCCGAATCGATAGAGAAGCGGCCACGTCGGGCCGCCTCACATCGGTTCGGGCATTTGAAAATATGTTCATAGAGGGTGCGGGCCTTTGGCCCGGCGTCGATCATGGGCGGGACGTCCCCACCACTAATTTCTTTTACAACTCCAGTGCGCGCCGATTTCCGCAGCGGTGTTTCAGGGCGGCGATATGGCCGGCAAACTTCAATGCCGGAGCTAGACCGTCGCGCCGTAGCAATGTTCCGACTGCATCAAAGTGGCTTGATCGGCGGCTAACTCAGGCCACAATCTTAGCCATGGATAGCGCTCAAGTTATTGGTGCGCGGCGCGCGCCCCTGACCTGGAATGAGTTTCTGTTCTCGCGCAAGGGCGATCTGACGCTTGCCGTTTCCGCGCTCGTGTATATCGCCGGCTGGATCATCCTGCGCTTTACCACGCTCGCCACGACCGGCGAGATCGTACTGGCGATGGCCGAAGCGGCGCTCATCGGCGGGCTGTGCGACTATATCGCGCTCAAGATGATTTTCGAGCGGCGATGGTACCTGCCGAACTCGGGCGTGTTGCCACGAAACCGGGTCAAGCTGATCGACGGAATCGCGGTGACAATCGAGCGCGAGTGGCTCACGCCCGAGATGATCGGACGCAAGCTCGGCGAGATGGATCTGGTCGCGCGCGCGGGCACATATCTGGCCGAAGTCAAAATCGACGAGGTGCTGGGCGGCGAAACGGCCGAATATCTTATGACCCGGGTGACCGCTGCGCTGGAGTCGGAGCACGCGCTGGATCAGATCGACGCGATTTTGCGCAAGGTGCTGCCGAAGACCTTCACCCGAATTTACGCCGCGTTTAACAAAGTCGGGGTGCGCCCGCTGAGCGTGCGGATCGTCGCGAATTTGCGCCATCGCCTGCCCGAGCTGCGCGACGATCCCGAGCTGATGAGCACGCTCGAGGGTGCGATTCACGAACTCGGCGCCGAGCTGCAAAAGCCCGCCAGCTTCGCGCATGAGAGGGCCGGCGCGATGATGGCGGCGATGGTGCGCCGGGCGGTCGAAGCGAGCCGCGGGCAGATAACCCAGATGGTCAAGGACAACCTTGCGAAGCTGACCGACGATCAGATTCGGTTTCAGATCGAGTCGAAGACGCGGACGCATCTGGATTGGATTCGCGTCAACGGCGGAATCTTCGGCGCGCTATTCGGCCTGTGCTTCGAGCTATCGCGCCTGGTCGCGCAACACGGTCCCTGGCTGCTGGCGCACCTGCACGCCGCGATGTGAATAAACAAGAACAAGAGAAACCGCAGATTTCACAGATTACACAGTTTGTCTGGTTCGGCGCGCTGCGCGGCGGACCAGACGAACGAGTTGAAAATCTCTGAATCTGTGCAATCCGCGGGTGTCTTTTATCCCTTCTTTTTCCCTTGTGGAGCCGGGGCGGGAGTGGGTTCTTCTTCCGGCGGCGGTTCGCCTTCTTCGGCGGCGTCTTCGGGCAGAACGACCGGCTTGACGGCCAGCTTCTCACGAATTTTTTCTTCGATTTCTTCGGCGAGCTTCGGATTGGCCCTCAGCAGATCGCGCGCGTTTTCGCGTCCCTGTCCGATTCGTTCGCCGTTGTACGAATACCACGCGCCGAGCTTTTCGATTACGTTCATCTCCGCGCCGATATCGACCAACTCGCCCTCTTTGGAAATTCCCGAGCCGTAGAGGATATCGAACTCGGCTTCGCGAAACGGCGGCGCGACCTTGTTCTTCACGACCTTGGTTTTGGTGCGCGAGCCGATTACTTCGGTGGCGGATTTGATCGTGCCGATGCGCCGGATATCAATTCGCACCGAGGCGTAGAATTTGAGCGCGTTGCCGCCTGTGGTTGTTTCCGGATTCCCGAACATCACGCCGATTTTCATTCGAATTTGATTTATAAACACGACGATCGTGCGCGAACGCGAGATGATCGAAGTGAGCTTGCGCAGCGCTTGCGACATCAGGCGTGCCTGCAATCCCATCTGCGGCTCGCCCATCTCGCCTTCGATCTCGGCGCGCGGCACGAGGGCCGCGACCGAGTCGATCACCAGCACGTCGATTGCGCCCGACTGCACCAGAGTCTCCGCGATTTCGAGTGCCTGTTCGCCGTTGTCGGGTTGCGAGATAAGCAGCTCTTCGACCTTGACTCCGAGTTTACGCGCGTAGGCGGCGTCGAGCGCGTGCTCGGCGTCGATAAACGCGCAGGTGCCGCCGCGTTTTTGCGCTTCCGCGATACACTCGAGCGCGAGCGTGGTCTTGCCCGAGGATTCCGGGCCGTAGATTTCCACCACGCGTCCGCGCGGCAATCCTCCTACGCCCAGAGCGATATCCAGGCCGAGCGAGCCGGTGGGCACGACCGCGATATCGGCGGAGATCGCCTGCTCACCGAGCTTCATGATCGAGCCCTTGCCGAACTGTTTTTCAATTTGGCTCAGCGCCAAATCGAGCGCCTTGTTTTTAATCTCCTGCGCCATCGATGGATCCCCGCGTGCCTCAGGCCGAAAGAATTTTTTTGCTGGAGCGAATCTTGTCACAAATCGCACGTAATAGCGCTAGCGCCAAGCACGCCCGCATCCACAGGGCTAAAAAGAAACCGCAGATGACGCAGATTTCTCAGATTCAGAGGTTCAAAAGACAATCTGTGTAATCTGTGCAATCCGCGGTTTCTCTTCATCTTGCTCGGCCCCAGGCTTCTATCAGGCGCTCGAAAGCTTCCTTTAACTCGGGGTCGCGGATTGGCGGTAACTCGAAAGCGTAGCGCGTCGGACGTGGCACGGTGCGGAGCTTCGGAGGATTTCGA
Organism: Binataceae bacterium (SeqCode); assembly: GCA_050736695.1. GTDB lineage: Bacteria > Desulfobacterota > Binatia > Binatales > Binataceae > JBARDN01. The sequence continues at coordinate 4,670 of JBOHWH010000055.1, forward strand.
CGCGAGAGCCGGCCGGCGATGAAACGCAGGTCGCGCACGATATCGTCGCCGATGGTCTCGCGGATCCGCGTCAGGATCTGCGCCTTCATCAGGTTCAGTTCCTGAATCCACATCGCGCCGGAAACTTTAATCACAGCCGTATGGAACCGGAGCGACACCACCTCGGTGCGACGCGCGATAGTCTCGCCGGCGATCTCCGGCCATGCGCGGATCAGGCGGCCGAGTCCGAACTCGCCTTCGATATCCATGCGATCGAGAATCGGCTGTAGGGCCGATGCGATCTTGACTATCGGTCGCGAACGTTTCGATGCCATCGCGGGTTCAAGATAGCGCGGATGAATCGAACCTGAAATGACGCGGTGAAATGAACGTGCGCGATCCTGTTGAAACCACGATCGGCGGTGAAGTCTCAAATTAGCACGACTAATATCGCATGGTTCGATCTAAAAGTGGAGCTATCCGGGCGAAGGGTTTACGAAGCATTATCCACAGCCTAATATATGGGTTGTGCACAAGCTCATCCACACTACAGGTTGGGTCGTCGTGCTTGACATCAACCCGGCAACGAGCGCATATTTTCGCCCACGCCTCGGAGGTCTCCGCCCCCATATGTTGTGGTGGCGGGATGTATTCCGGGAATCAGGCCCAAGGGGCTGGGGTAAGGTTTTAACGGGCACGAAAAGAGGCGGAGGTGGGGCCAATGGCTGGGGGAGCGATAGACTTGGATAAGATGGCAACCAAGGCCACAGAGCGAAATCAGCAGCTCGGAACGCGCAATCCGATCGCACTCGATCGCTTTTTTACCAAGCCCGGCGTCGATCCGATGAGCGAGGTCGAATGGGATCTGCGCAGCGCCGTTATCTCGGGTGAAGATGGACGCGTCGTGTTCGAGCAGCGCGAGGTCGAAGTGCCGCGCTTCTGGTCGCAGACTGCAACCAACGTCGTCGTATCAAAGTATTTCCGCGGACCTTTAGACGGTAAGCCGCAGCCCGGCGTTCTCAAACGCGAGAACAGCGTGCGTCAGCTTATCGGACGCGTGGTCGAAACGATGGGCTTGTGGGGCGATCGCCAGGGCTACTTCGCCTCGACCGACGTGCGTGACACCTTCAAGGCGGAGCTGACGCACCTGCTGCTCCACCAGATGGCGTCGTTCAACAGCCCGGTCTATTTCAACGTCGGAATCGAACCCAAACCGCAATGTTCGGCCTGCTTTATTCTGAAGGTCGACGACAACATGGATTCGATCCTCGGCTGGTACCGCAACGAAGGAATGATCTTCAAGGGCGGCTCCGGCTCGGGTGTGAATCTGTCGGCGTTGCGCGGCTCGTGCGAGAAACTCTCGTCGGGCGGCACGGCGTCGGGCCCGCTCTCTTTCATGAAGGCCGCCGATGCGTCTGCCGGCGTGATCAAGTCGGGCGGCAAAACCCGGCGCGCGGCCAAGATGGTGGTGCTGAACGTCGATCATCCGGATATCGAGCGTTTCATCAAGTGCAAGGTCGAAGAGGAAAAGAAAGCGTGGGCGCTTATCGACGCGGGCTATGACGGCTCGCTCGACGGACCGGCCTACGGCTCGGTGTTCTTCCAGAACGCGAACAATTCTGTGCGCGTGACCGACGAGTTCATGCGCGCCGTGATCGACGATTCGAGCTGGCACACGAAGCTGGTCCGCGGCGGCGAATCGGCCGGAGAATATCGCGCGCGCGATCTAATCAGGATGATCGCGGAGGCGGCGCACGCCTGCGGCGACCCGGGGATGCAGTTCGACACCACGATTAACACATGGCACACCTGTCCGGCCTCGGGACGAATCAACGCGTCGAATCCGTGCAGCGAGTACATGCATCTGGACAACTCGGCGTGCAATCTTTCGTCGCTGAACCTGATGAAGTTTATCGACGATCGCGGCGAATTCGACGTGCGCGCGTTCCGCCATGCGGTGGACGTGCTGATCACGGCGCAGGACATTATCGTCGATAATTCGTCGTACCCGACCGAAGAGATCGGCGCCAACGCGCATGCGTTCCGCGAGCTCGGACTTGGCTACGCGAATTTGGGCGCGCTCCTGATGGCGCTCGGGATGCCGTACGATTCCGATCAGGGACGCAGCTACGCTGCCGCAATCACGGCGCTCATGACCGGCGAGGCCTACCTCCAGTCCGCGCGCCTTGCGGGACAGATGGGTCCGTTCGACGGCTACGCGCCCAATCGCGACGCGATGCTCAAGGTGATCGAGCGCCATCGCAGCCACGCCTACCGCCTCGAATCTTCGTACGTGCCGCTCGATCTGCTGGGCGCCGCGCGCGACGCATGGGATGAGGCGCTGACCGCGGGGCAGAGCGCGGGTTATCGCAACTCGCAGGCCACGGTTATCGCGCCGACCGGCACGATCGCTTTCATGATGGATTGCGACACGACCGGTATCGAGCCGGATATCGCACTGATCAAGTACAAGAAGCTGGTCGGCGGCGGGATGCTCAAGATCGTCAACGGCACCGTGCCGCGCGCGCTCAAGCGCCTGGGCTACGACTCGAAGGAAGTGCAGGAAATCGTCGAATACCTGGACGAGCACGAGACGATCGAAGGCGCACCCGCGCTGGCTGACACGCATCTGCCGGTGTTCGATTGCGCATTCAAGCCGCGCTCGGGCTCGCGCACGATCCATCACAACGGACACATCAAGATGATGGGCGCGGTGCAGCCGTTCATCTCGGGCGCGATCTCGAAGACGATCAACATGCCGACCGACGCCTCGGTCGATGAAGTCGCGGAGGCATACCTGACCGCATGGAAGCTGGGCTTAAAGGCGGTGGCGATCTATCGCGACGGTTCCAAACGAATCCAGCCGCTCAACACCGGCAAAAAAGAAGAGCGCGCCGCCGACGCTGCTCATGCCGCGCAGGTTACCGCGGCCGCGCACGGCGACGAGTACCATACCCGCCGCCGCAAGCTTAAGGACGAACGCCGGTCGATCACGCACAAGTTCGATATCGCAGGCCACGAGGGCTATATCACGGTGGGCCTGTTCGAGGACGGCGCCCCGGGCGAGGTCTTTGTCATCATGTCGAAGCAGGGCTCGACGATCTCGGGCCTGATGGATTCGTTCGCGACCGCGATTTCATACGCGTTGCAATACGGAATGCCGCTGCAGTTCCTGGTGGACAAGTTTGCGCATATCCGTTTCGAGCCGTCGGGCTTCACCAAGAATCCGCAGATTCCGTACGCGAAATCGATCGTCGATTACCTGTTTAGATGGATGGCGTCGAAATTTCTCGATGAGGAAGCCAAGCGCGAAGTCGGAGTCGTGGTCGATGAATCGAAAGCCGGCGAACCGCGCGAAGGCGGCTCCGTCCTCGCACCTATGCCGATCGTTGCAAGCCTGCGCGAGGGCAAAGACGCGGGGATGCGCCAGGCGTTCATCAATCAAGCCGACGCGCCGCCATGCCCGGATTGCGGCTCGATAATGGTGCGCAACGGCGCCTGCTACAAATGCATGAACTGCGGCGCCACCAGTGGCTGTAGCTGAGAGAGAACGGCGTGAGGAGGAGGAAGCGGCAATGATCGACGAGCGCGCGGAGATTCACGAGTCGGAGGCGTTCGGGATGATCGCGAAGCGGCATCGCGCCGCAGGGCTTAATCTGATCGCGACGATCACCGGCAACGAGAGCGAGCTCTCTCGCGCGTGGATCGAATGCGACGAGTGCGCCGCCGTGTTCGAGCTCGCAGGCGGCGGCGCTAATGAGTGGGCGCTGGTCGAAGAAGAAGAGGCATCGGCAATTGGTCCTGCATGCGTGCGGCAACTCGCCGCCGCGCAGGCATAGCGATTTCAGGGTTCCGGAGGTTGTGGGGAAGAGGGCGTTTAAGAACCGGACGGCGGGGATGGGGGCGGACGAAAACTTTGTTCCGGTTTCGGCGCGGCTGGCCGGGAATCATCAGCAGAATTTCGTGATCACGAATTCAGCTTGGTGATTCCTCCGGAACCCACCCAGAAAAGCACAGCGCGCGGCGCGTGCGCATAGAGTGCGAGGTGGGGTGGCGGATGTGGTGACGGGGAGGGGCGGTGGCAACACCGCCCCTCCGATTTTTGCTGTTTTTCTGCCTGTTCTGCTGCATACCCTCTCCCCCGGGAGAGGGCGGCCCGGCGCGGCGATCGCTCTTTTCCGCAATCGCCGTGACGCGCGGGTGAGGGTGCTGCTCTGCTGCTATGGTTCCAAAATCGCGAGAATCTGCTCGATCACAGAATCAGTTTCTCGCAGCACCACATCGTTCCAGAATCTGATTACTCGAAAGCCCCGCGCCTCGATGAACTCGTCGCGTTGAACGTCATACGCCTGTTGCTCCACATGCTGTCCCCCGTCTAGCTCGACAACCAGCTTCCTCTCGAAGCAGCAGAAGTCCGCGATGTAGGGGCCAATAGGAAATTGGCGGCGGAACTTCAGATTTACGAAGCGGCGTCCGCGCAACCGCTTCCATATGGCTTGCTCCGCCTCAGTCATATCGCGGCGCAATCTGCGCGCGTGCGCGAGCGACTTCGACGGGAGCAGCGGCTTATGTGTATGCGTGCGCTTTATCGGAAAAAGCGGCAGAGCAGCACCCTCACCCGCGCGTCACGATGCTTGCGAAAAAAGCGCATGCATCGCGCCGTGCCGCCCTCTCCCGGCGGGAGAGGGTATATCAGAAAAGAATCCCTGATCGATGTCGGGGCGGCCTGCGTGGCTGCGCGCGCCGCCGAAGGTCCGCACTACCCGCCGGATCGACGGTCGGATAAGCTCGATTTGCTGTTGGCTTGGCGGCTGCGGGTCGGCGCGAGCCCAACAATTCATTCACGAATTTCCGGCGGAACGGAGATGACCGAATCTGTAACCGCTGCTGAAGCTGCGAAGAGCTCGCCGTGGGATGTGCTTATCCACCTGCTTGTTGTGATCGCGCTCTACTCGAGCGTGTACGCGGTTCTGACGCTTCTATTTCAGTTCATCAATGTTGCCATTCCCGAACCCCTCGACGATCTTCTGACTCGCGACGACCGTATCCGGTACGCGCTCGCAGTCTTGATCGTCTCTTTTCCGACATATTGGTCGGCTTGGCGCGCGGTTGAGATCGATCTCGGGCGGAACCCTGGCAAGAGCAGGCTCTGGGTCCGCACCTGTCCGATCTACCTAACGATGTTCCTGGCAGGGGTGATACTTCTGAGCGATGCAATCTACCTCATCCATTACTTTCTCGGCGGCGATCTGACAGTACGCTTTGTACTCAAGATCGCTGCCGCGATGGCTTAACTCGAAATCGCCCGATCCCTTCTGGAGTCATCCTGCCGGCCAATCTTGTTTCTCGCGAACAGTCGACCCATCGCGGTACCCGCGCAAAGATGGGGAGAGGAACTCAAAATGGCTCTCGACAAAGCGTGGGCGTGCTCCCCCCTGCCGGTCGCAATCTTTTTTGGATCCTCAACTCACGCCACTCGCACTACCTGTTCGAACCGTGGTCCGCTAAGCTGGATTGGTGGTCGATGTGCGATGAAGATCGTCTCGTTTGGCGATGTGCATATGGCGACGCGCAATCTTGAGCGCATGGGCGCCGTCATGCGCGATTGCGATCTTGTCATCCTGTCGGGCGATTTGACCAACTTCGGCGGTCCCGACGCGATGCGTACCGTTCTCGACGACGTCCGCCGCGTATGCCCTAATATCCTCGCGCTGCCAGGCAACCTCGATCGTCCCGAGACGATAGCGTTTCTCGAAGCCGAGGGGATCGCGTTGCACGGGATCGGGCGCATCGTGAACGGAATCGGAATTTTCGGATGCGGCGGCTCCAATATCACTCCGTTCAAGACTCCGACCGAATTCACCGAGGATGAAATCTACGCCGCGCTGTGCGCGGGCTACGAACAGATTCGCGGCACACATCCCGTTTTGATGATCTGTCATCCGCCGCCGATCGATACCAAATGCGATCGGATTGCGTCGGGCAAATCGGTCGGCAGCATCGCCGCGCGCCGGTTTATCGAGGAATTCAAACCCGACATCTGCATCTCGGGCCATATCCACGAATCCGCGGGCGAGGATGCGATCGGCCCGACGCGCGTCTTCAACGCCGGCCCGTTCAAGGGCGGCGGTTATATAGTTGTGATCGGCGGCGAGTCGGGACTGAGCGCCCGGCTCGAGTTTCTTTGACGTGCCGAGCCTTTCGCGCGCGGGACAATCGCTCGGAGTTTACGCGAGCAAGATTCACCACGGATGGCCGATGGTCTGGCGCAGCGCGTTTCAATTGCTGGCGCGCTATCGGCCGCGGCTCCGTGCGCGCCGATGAACCCGCACGGAGAACTCGACGGGCGGCGCAAAACATGATTCTCTGAACGTTCGAACCACGGCTGTTTCCGGCGAATCTCACGCCGCGAAATCCTTGGAATGACAATCGCGAGCCTGCGCCGCGCTATGTATGAGCGCACCGCGCGGGTGGGCGCGGAAAGCCGCATTGCATACGCGGATTTCGACGCCCGGAAAGGAGATCAAGTTTACGATGGCAGCGGCAGCAGATGTGCGGATGCGTTTCGACCATGTGTCGATAGCGGTCAAATCGATCGACCGCGCGGTAGAATTCTTCACGCGTTACTTTTCCGTGATCCAGCGCAGCCCCAGGACTCGCGACGATCAGGTGAGCGGCGCTTTTTACTGGCAGGACTTCTATCTCGGCGGATTCGTCATCGAATTGATCGAGGATCCTCCCGGCGAGCCCGGCTTCGTCACCAAATTCATAAATAAGCACGGCGAGGGGATGCATCATCTGTCGATCGAGGTGAATCATCTCGATCCGGTCGTCGAGAAGCTGCGCGCGGGCGGGGTCCGGGTTGTCGATGAGCAGAAGTACCCGTCGGGTTCCGCGACCGCGTTTATCTCGCCGCGCTCCGCATTCGGCGCGCTGATTCAATTCTGGCAAGTGCCCGACTTCGACGGCGCCGATCACAAGATCCCTCGGCGTGACGGCCGCGCGACGTTCGATCACGTGGCGCTCGCGGTCCGCGATATCACTCAGGGCTATGATTTTTTTACGAAGTATTTCACGCCCACCTCGCTCGACCACGAGCCGCACCTCGTCGATGACGGCAACTTCGCGCTGGGGCACATGCAGGTCGCGGGCTTGAAGCTCGAGTTTATCCAGAGTCCGAAAGGCGGCTCGAAAAACGACTTCGTCGGAAAATTCATTGACCGCTATGGCGAGGGGATGCATCACATAACCCTGGTCCTGAATGATTTCGATGAGACTGTGGCGAAGCTCAAGGCGGGCGGCGTGCGCATCGTCGATGAATCGATCAATTGGCGCGGCGAGAAAGAGGCTTACGTTTCCCCGCGTGACGCATTCGGCGTGCTGATCCAGCTCTGGAGCGCTTCGCAGGAACAGTAGGCGCATCCGGATATCATGCTGAAAGCGGTTTTCTTTGACGCGGCGGGGACTCTGTTCGAGGCGCGTGAACCCGTCGGCCATACCTACGCGCGGATCGCGCGCGAGTACGGACTCGACGCGCCCGAGGCGGCGGTGATCGCGGGATTCAGGCGCGCGTTCGCAAGCGCGCCGGTGATCGCGTTCGGTGTGGACCATCCGCCGGATGAATTGCGCGTGCTCGAGCGCGGATGGTGGAGCGCGGTGGTGGCCGAGAGCTTCGCAGGTTTGGGTGAATTTCGTGATTTCGACGGATGCTTCGAGGCGCTGTTCGCCTATTTCGCCGATCCTGCGCATTGGGAGGCCGATACACGCGCGTCCGCGGCGCTTTCGAGCCTCAGGCAGGCGGGGTTGAAGCTGGGCGTGATCTCGAACTTCGATTATCGTCTCTATCGATTGCTCGAAGGCCTTGGGCTCGGCGCATACTTCGACTCGGTCACGATTTCGTCGGAGGCGGGGTACGCGAAACCGCGGCGTGAGATTTTCGACGCCGCGCTTGCGCGGCACGCAATTAGCGCCACCGAAGCGATGCACGTTGGGGATTCGGTGCATCACGACTTCGAACCGGCGCGCGCGCTGGGGTTTTACGCGGTCCTGCTCGATCCGGCGCGGGCACATTCGGAGTTCGGCCCGGCTCGCGAGGCGAGAATCAACTCGCTTGCCAATCTGAGCATGGTTACGCAAAGATTGAAGATCGCTTGACGATGTATGGGGATTATCCTTATTTAGGGCGAGCCTTTTTCGGGCCAGACTACGTGGGGCGTACAAAAATGAAGTCACTTTCGATCTTTCACCGCGCGTCGGTGACAATTGTTGCTATCGGTGCGCTGGTGTTCGTTGCCGGCGCCGTGCGCGCCCAGAGCCTGGGGGACATCCAATCCCAGCTAAACGGCATTCAGGGCAAGCTCGCGTCCGCCAGGACCGATCCCACGACCGCGGGCGAGGTGATCAGCAACCTCGACCGGCTCGAAGCGCAGTTCGCCAAAGTTTCCTCGAGCGGCAAGGTCGATCGGTCAGCGCTCGGGCCAACCTACAATCAGATCGACGACGCGCTCAGCACGATGTACACCACGTGGAAGCAGAAGAAAGACGATTGTATCGCGCAGATCGACAACGGTGGCCAATGCGACTACACGGAGCCTGAAAAGCTTTCACTGCAGGCGCTGTATCCGCTGTCATGGTTGCGCTTCCAGGGTGCGACCACGGTCTATTCCAACGACTCGACGATGTCGAAGAAGCTGCTCAATCAGGCGATCGACGGCTTCACTGAGAGCACGCTGGTTATCTTCGAGCCCAACCTGGTCCGCGAGAACCTGCTCGGCCGCGCTTACTCGGAACGTGAGCTCGGCAAGTTCGACAAGTCGGAATATGACAAGGCTATCGCCGACTTCAAGACGATCATGGAAGGCGGTGCGGAAACGGCCCAGTACAATCCCGCTCATCAGGGCTTGTGCACCACTTACATGCAAATGGGCAACAGCGAAGCAGGCGCCAAGTGCATGGGTGCGCAGGCGGCAACCACCGGCGGCGGCGAGATGCTGCAACTCCAGGCGCTGTTCACCGCCGAGAACGCAACTCACGACTCCGCGAAAAAGGCGGCTTACCACAGCCAGATTGTCGCCAAGCTCAAGACCATGGAAGGCGACAAGCAAAAATGGGCGATCGCGGTCGCCGCGGTTGCGAAGTACTCGCAAAGTGTCACCCAGGAGTTCGGCAACTCGAATGATCCGTTCGAGAAGTGGCTGACCGCCAACGTTCTGCTGGCGCGCAAAGATCAGGCTGGCGCGGCCAAGTATTACGTCGATGCGGCGCGCGGCAGCTCCAAGTATGCCAAGGGCTATCGCTACGCGGCGGATATCTACTTCAACCAAAAGCGCTTCGACCAGGTCGAGCAGCTCCTGACCGACGTCGAGCGTGCCGGCGGAGCCGACGCGCAATGGGCCGCCTACATGAAGTACAAGCTTCCCCGCGACCAGTGGGAGCAGAGCGGGATGAAGAACACTCAGCTTGAAGACCAGTGGGTGAAGGCCGCGACCGACTATGTCGCCAAGTACTCGGGTGGCATGTACGCGCCTGAGATGCGTTTCCGCCTTGCAGAGCGGCTGCAGCGGCAGAAAAACTTCCTCGACGCGTCCAAGATGTATCAGCAGGTAACCGGAACGAACGAGTACAGCTTCACCGCGAAGTACAACTCCGCCGAGTGCGACTACCAGGCTCTGGCGGCCGCCGGCAATAGTAAGAGCGCCGCGGTCAACATGGATCAGTTGCGCGCGCAGACGGTCAAGGATCTGCAGGACACCATCCGGATGCAGCCGGAAGCCGAACGCACCGCCGGCAGCGCCGCGCAGAAGAAGTTCATCCACGAGACCAAGGGCCGCGCGATCTACATGCTTGCCGGTCTTCTGCAGGGCCAGAAGAATTCCGATTCCAAGCAGATCGCCGACCTGCTCGCAAACTACGAAAACCAATTTCCCGGGATGAGCGACAAGTTCAGCGACGTACAGGAATGGCGCATCACGGCGCTCGACAAGCTTGGCCGCTTCGACGACGTGCAGCGCGACCTGCAAGCGGTAGTGGCGCGCAACAAGGGCACCACCACCAACACCGACTTTATCAAGGAGTTGGGATTGGACTTTTGGCATGCCGCGCAGGACGCGCAGGCCCGGGGCGATCAGAAGGCTTATGTCGCCAATGCCAAACTCACGCAGACTGCGTACGACTTCTTCGAGGATCGAGTTCTAGAAGGCAAGACGCCGGCCAAGAATCTTACCGGTACGCTTTCGATTCTTGGGCAGGCGTATATCGCGCAGAACAATGTTGACAAGGCCAAGACAATCTTCGACCAGGTCGTAAAGGCCGACGCGGCATCGCCTGACGCGAATGCGGGTCTGGCGCGAATCGCACAGGCCAAGAACGATCTCAAAGACGCGGTCACCTTGTGGACCAACGTCGAAAGCACCGCCGCGGAGTCAGATCCACTGTGGTATGAGGCCAAGTTTCAGATCGCGGTTATCTATTCGGAGCAGGGAAACATCCCCGGTGCATGCCAAAAGCTCGCATCGACGCGCGCCGAGCATCCGACCCTCGGGTCGCCCGAGATGCTCTCGCGATGGGACAAGCTGCAGAAGAAGATTTGCCTGCAGAAGTAAAAAAGTAGGAGAGGAAGGCGGAAAGCGCTGCGATGCTGAAGCGGATACATCATGTGGGCGTGGTCGTGCCGAGCCTCGAAGCGGGACTCAAGTTCTGGCAGGACACTTTAGGCCTCCGCTTCACCAAGAGCGCGACGATCGAAGAGCAGGGCGTGCGCGCGGCCCTGCTCAAGATCGGCGAGAGCGAGATCGAGCTGCTCGAGCCGATCAATCCCGACGGCGGCGTGGGCAAGTTCCTCGCCCGCCGTGGCGGCGGACTGCATCACGTATGCTTCGAGACCGACGACGTCGAGCGCGAGCTTGACGACGCCAGGGCCAAGGGCATCCAACTGATTGATCAGAAGCCGCGCGCGGGTCTTGCCGGAATGATCTGTTTTTTGCATCCGAAGGCGACTCGCGGTGTGCTGGTCGAATACGCGCAGCCAATCGAGGAGTAGCGATCGTGCCGATCTACGAATATCGCTGCGCCGATTGCGACCGCTCGTTCGAGACCTTCGCGCGGCCGGGGCGCGGCGATGACGGCGCGCAGTGCCCGCGATGCGGCGGCGCGCACTTGTCGCGAGAGATGTCCACCTTTGCGGCGCGCGGCTCGAGCGCCGACTCTGCCGCCGCCGGCACCCGCGCAATCGCCTCGAGCGGAGCAGGACGCTTCACCGGCGGTAGTGGATGCTGCGGCGGCGGATGCGCCTGCCATTAAACGCACGTGATCTTGCACATCGCGAGCCGCGCGCAGTGGAAAGACGCGAGCAAACGCGGCGCCTACACACCATCAAGCTTCGCGGCTGATGGATTCATTCATTGCTCGGCACCTGAGCAAGCAATAGCGACCGCCAACGAATACTTTCGCGGACAGCTCGATCTGCTCCTGCTCTGCATCGACGAACGTCGGCTAACCGCGCCGCTGCGCTATGAACCCGCCGCACCCCCCGCAGGCGCATCGACAGGCGAACCTCGCAGCGGGATGTTCCCGCATCTATACGGTGATTTGAATCTCGACGCTGTGACTGAAGTGCTGGAATTTCCGTGCGCCGCGGACGGCTCATTCGAGCTGCCCGCGAAGCTGACAATTCCACACTGTCAGTAACAGCCGACGGTTCGTCGGCGATGCGGAGCGTCATGGTTGGCGGCGTGTCAGGTTTCGGCATTGGCGGGCGGGCCGCCCGCTGCTACTGACGGAAAAGAGAGAAAATCTCCAGGGTGGCGGCCCTATGTGAATAGCGGTCTTGTTACGCCGCGGGGCGTGCGCGGACGGGTCAGCTCTCCGCGCTTTGCGCGAATTCTTTTTTGGCCGCGGCAAGGAGCTCTGGCTCCGCGAGCAGATCGTAGGCGGTCATCGCTAACGCTTTGGCCACGCGGATCATCGCGTCGTAGCCGCGCTCGGAATCCGAATGGCGGACGAACGCGTCCTCGTGGCAGGTTCCATCGCCAGGATTCGCGATCGCGAAAATCGGATGAATCGCGACCATGCGATGGCTCACGTCGCCCATATCGGTGCTGCCGGTGGGCAGCCCGTGCGGAGGATCGAGCGACGTCGTTCCGAGTGCCTGCGAATGCGCCGCATAGCGATGAGCCAGCGTCAAGTTCGTGATCATGTTCTTGTAGCCGCCGAAAGCTGACTCCTCGACCTGCGTTCCGGTCGCCATCGCGGCGCCGCGCGCGCACTGTATCACCCGCTGCGCCATCTCTTCGGCGTACTTGCTGGTGAAGGCGCGCGTGACGAATTGGCACTCGGTCAGCTCGGGGATGATGTTGGCCGCCTGGCCGCCGTTAGTGATAATTCCGTGGACTCGCGAGCCGTCGCGAAAATGCAGCCGCGCCAAATCCACCGCGTGAAACGTTAGCAGCATCGCGGCCAGCGCGCTCGATCCGTCCCACGGCGCAATCGCGGCATGAGAAGCTTTGCCGCGAAATTTGAATCTGACGCCGTGAGTTGCCAGCGCCGGCATCGTGGACCATTCGCCGTCCATCGGATGCGCCATCATTGCGGCGTCCACACCTTTGAGCGCGCCGCGATTCATCAGGATAACTTTTCCGCCGCCGCCTTCTTCGGCTGGCGTTCCCATAAAAATGATCTTGCCCTTCAAATGGGGCGCGATCGAATGCAGTCCCGCGACCGCGGCAAGCGCGGCGCCCGCGATCAGGTTATGCCCGCACGAATGGCCGTTAGGCAGCGCGTCATACTCGGCGAAAATCGCGACCGTAGGACCGCGCCCGCCGAACTCGGCGCGAAACGCGGTCTTGAGCCCGGCGATTCCGCGTTCGACGCTGATTCCAAGCGCCTGCGCGGCGTCCGCCAATTGCTCAGCGGCGAAAACTTCCTCGAACCTTGGCTCGGGACGTTCATGAATCGCGTGGCTCGTTGCGACCGCGGTTTCGCGGTATGCGTCGATCGCGCGGCAAATTTCCTGATGCGGTTCCATCGATTGCCTCTGGCAATCTGAGTAGCATCGCCGCTGCCGCGCGGTCCAATCCCGCTAAGGTCCCGACCTGGTTTGCTGCGGCGGCACGACCACGGCGACAGCGCAGCGCGCCTTGCGAATAATTTCGCTGACCTTGCGGCCGAAAAACAGCCGCTCGTCGGAGGATCGAAACAGCACGCCCATCACGAGCAGGCCGATATCGTCCCTTGCGACTGTGGACAGGATCACATTTTCAGGTTTGCGGCCGGCGCCCACGCGCGCTTCGACGTTGACACCCAGCTCCTGGCCGAACCTGGAAATTTCATCGACGAACTCGCGGCCCTCGCGGGCGCGGGGCTCACCACCCGCGCCAAAAATCGGCAGCGGGATTAGCGGCGCCTCGCGCACGTAGAGCGCAGTCACCTGAGAGCCGAACACGCGCGCATACTGCATCGCAACGGTCGCGCCCAGACGGGCAAACGCCGCTCCGGTGGTGGGAGTGAGCACGCGCGTGAACGGCACCGCGGTGTTGCCGCCGCGCACGATTACCACCGGTGCGCGCGCCGTGCTGACGAGACTGCGCAGCACGTCGCCGCCCAGGTTGTCGTAACCGCCCACATGCGATGCGCCGGCGAATATCGCGTCGTAGCCGCGCTCGGCCTCGCCCGTGATCGCTTCAGCAATCGAGTCGGCGCTGCCGATGCGCTGATGGATGTTCTTTGCGCCGGCCTGTTCAGCAATCGCCTTCAGCCGCGCGAATTGGGCATCGAACTCCGCGGACTTGGCCGGCACGCCGGGGGTTGCCGCCCGGAACACGGTGATACTTGCGTCCTTGTGATTGGCCAGCGCGGCGGCGAGATGCGCCGCCAAATCCGCGTGCGGTCCGCCGCCGCTCAGCACCAGCAGCTTGGTGCCCTCGTGCGAGAATGGCAGGCGCGCGAGAAATTTCTCGCGCCCGATCCGGTCAGCTTCGCTGGGGTGCTGTGTGGTTTCGCCAATCGCCCAACTGAGCAGCGGCGGCGTCATCAGCGAGGTGACCATCGCGAACAGCAGCAGGACGGTGTACATCGACGGCGTCAGCACGCCCAGAGTCAGTCCGACCAGCGCAACGATAATTCCCATTCCGCCGCGCGCGTTCATCCCGATAGCGACCGCCAGCGACTCGCGCCATTTGAGTCCGCCAAGTCTGCCGCCTGCGCCGCATCCGACGAGTTTCGCCGCGCATCCGGCGAGCAGGACGATAATCGCGACGCCGGGGGTCCTGAGCGCCGAGAGATCCGCGCGCAGCCCCGAGTAGGCGAAGAAGATCGGCGCCAGAAAACCGGTCGCGATTCCTTCGACCTCGCTCACATCGGCGGGTTTCACGCGCGCCGATTGCGTCATCATCAGTCCCGCGATGAAAGCGCCGAACACCGCGTGCAGTCCGATCGCCTGCGCGATCACCGCGCAGCCCATCGCGATTGCGATCATCGCGCTGAACTTCGCATGTTCGACGTATGTGCGGTCATCGACCCAGCGCAGAAAGCGTCCGGCGAGCGGAGTTCCGACGAAATAACAGAATGCCAAAAATGCCGTCGTTTCTCCGGCCAGCTTCGACACCGACATCACGTCGATAACGCCGCGCTCGGCGAGGCCGGCGACGATTGAGAGCAAGAGCCATCCGATCGAGTCGTCAAGGATTCCCGCGGCCAGGATCAGCACCCCGAGGTCGCGGCGCATCAACCCCAGATCGAGCAGGATTTTCGCGATTACCGGAACCGCGGAGATTGAGATCGCGACGCCCAGAAACAGCGCGAAAATTATCCGATGCTCGGGCGCGACCAGGTTCTCTGCCGGAATCATCAGCCCGAGCGCCACGCCGCTCGCCAGCGGAATCGAGATTCCAAAGGCTGAGATCAGCGTGACCACGCGGCCCTTTCCGCGCAGCAGCCCCAGGTCGGTCTCAAGGCCGATGAACAGCAGCAGAGTCACCGCACCTACCCACGCGATTCCTTCGAGCAGATGCATCGGGACCGGATCGGGCGGGAAGATAAGCGCGTAGAGAGCAGGGGCGGCCTGCCCCAGAAGCGACGGCCCGAGCAGGATTCCGGCCAGCAACTCGCCGATCACGGCCGCCTGCCCAATCCGCTTCATCAGGTCGGCAAGGATGCGGCTGACGGCCAGCAGCAAGCCGATCTGGAGCAGGAATCGAAGAATTTCGATTTCGGTTAGCTGCTGCATCGCGAGCGCCAGCGCGGATCGTGCTCGATGCCGCGATACCGCAGCTCCCGCGCGCAGCCGCCAGCGTAACATGCGTCATCGGCGAGGCGCGAGGAGAAATCTCGGCACTGTGACGGAATTGAAATCAGGCGCAAGATAGACCGCGAAAGATCGGGTTCAGGAGCCGGTCGCGGACAGCCGCTGCTCGGCGGCCGCGCGCAGATGTTCTTCCAGCAGCGCCAGCAAAGTGGCTTTTTTGATCGGCTTTGTCAGATGGCCGTCGCAACCGGCGGCGCGAGTCTTCTCGGCATCGTCGCGAAAGGCAAAAGCGGTGAGCGTATAGATCGGGGTGCGCGAACGGCCGGATTCGCGCTCGAAGTCGCGGATTGCCCGGGCCGCGCAGTGCCCGTCCATCACCGGCATCTGCACGTCCATCAGCACCAGGTCGTAATTGCCGGTCCGATATTTCTCGACTGCGGCGGCGCCATTTTCGGCGGTATCGAGGACGTGGCGAGTTTTCGTCAAATAGGCGCGGATCAGGACACGGTTATCTTCGGCGTCTTCTGCGAGCAGAATCCGCAGCGCGCGCCACTGAGTTGCTCCGGGTGCGGAACGCACGGGCGCGTGCGGTTCCGGCTCGGAGGCGTGTGCACCCAAGGGCGCCGGCACGATCGGAACGGCGAAGCGAAACGTGCTGCCGCGCCCGAGTTCGCTTGCGACTTCGATCGATCCGCCCATCAGGTGAACCAGGCGACTTGCGATTGCGAGGCCAAGTCCGGTTCCGCCAAATTTGCGTGTAGTCGAGGAATCGACTTGCGTAAATTCCTCGAAAATCTCGCGGCTCCGATCAGGTGGAATTCCGATGCCGGTATCGGCGACTGCGAATTGAATAGCGTTTCCGCCGTCATCGCGGGCTTCGGAGCGGACGGTCACGGCGACAGTGCCGCGCTCGGTGAACTTGATCGCGTTGCCTACAATATTGAACAAGATCTGGCGCAGGCGCAGCGCGTCGCCGGTAGCGATGACGGGCATCGCGGGATCGACTTCGCAGGTCAGCGCGAGGCCTTTTTCGCGTGCGCGAATCGCAAGCGCCTCGATCGTGTTGCCGATACTCTCGCGTAAATCGAAATCGGCGGACTCCAGTGTCAGGCGTCCGGCTTCAACTTTGGACAGATCGAGAATGTCGTCGATCAACTTCAGCATCGAGTTGCCGGTGGTCCGGAAGATTCGCACGTATTCGCGCTGCTCCGGCGCCAGCCGGGATTCCCACAGCAGATCCGCCATCCCCAGCATCGCGTTCATCGGGGTGCGGATTTCGTGGCTCATTCCTGCCAGAAATGCGGATTTTGCGCGCGTCGCGGTTCGCGCGGCTTCGCCGGCGGCGACGATTTGCGCCTCCGCACGCTTGAGCGCGGCGATGTCGCGGATAATCGCGAGCACGCAATCCTCGCTGCCGAGTGCGATGATCGAAGCCGAAGTCAGCGTTGGGGTGATTGCGCCGGCGCGGTTGCGAAACCATACTTCGACGTTGTGAGCCTTGCCGTGCTCGGCAAGGCTGGCGCTTAAGCGTGCCATCTCGGACGCTGACGGCATCATCCCGAGTTCGAACGGATCGTGGCCAAGGACTTCGTCGCGCGAGTACCCGGAGCCGCGCAAAAAAGCATCGTTCACGTCGATGAATTTGAGATCCGCAAGGCGCTGAATCGTGATCGGATCCAAGCTGTGACGGAACACGCTTTCGAACTTGGCTGCGTTCTCGTGCAATTCGCGCTCGAAGGTCCGGCGCTCGGAGCGGATCCGTTCGGCGAACACGGTGCTGGCCTGCGCGACCAGGATCGCGCCCAAGAGAACCGGCCAGAAATGCGAATCGCCCGAGCGTCCCGGCGCGGCCAGCGCCGTGATCGCATAGGTTCCCGTGCAAACCCCGTTCAATGCTCCCTGCCACCATCCGTTCCACGGCAGCAGGGCCGCGCTTCCGACCGCGATCACGATCACCGCGAATAATTGGTTGAGCGGAGAGTGAATCAGCAGACCTGAGTAAGCGCCGTTGATCGCGATAAAGCTGCATCCCGCCAGTGCAACTTCCCGCCAGTAGCGGGCCATCCGTGGATACAGCATCGCCGACGCACACATCGCCATCACGGCGACATTGGCCAGATGACGGAACGCGAACGAATTGACCAGGGCGGGAGCGAGCTCCAAGTCGCCGCGAATATAGACGAACTGAACCGCAAGAAAGATAAGCGCACCCGCCGCGACGCGCCGCGCGCCTTCTTGATAATCAGAAGGTGAACCTACGCGGTACGTTTCGTAACTGCGGTTGGCATGTTTCGCGCCTGCAACTTCCCGAGCCCGGACAGAATCGGCGTCAAAGAGACTATCGGTAGTTACGAAGTTTTCGTCTGCGGAGCGCATTAGGGTCTCGTCAATTGGAGCAATTGGAGCAACAGCCATGCCATCAGGATTGCGCCCGCTCGGTCAGGGTGCGATGCGCCCGAATCCGCGACGATACTCCAGATCCTGCTTTGTAACCAATGCGAAAAGCTATTTCCCGCGCCCGAACGATTCCCAAGGCTGCTCGCGCAAGGATTCATTCGCGTTCAACATAGGTCGGAAACGTGCGCGCATCCGCCGTCTCTTTGGAACTGATTGTTATCGTCAGAGGAAACTCGCGGCCGTCGCGATGCAGCATCGTCAGGTTAAGTTTCCGATTGAGTAGCGCGCCGGATCCTTTCGACGACATGAAACGTTTCAGCCCGGCCTCATGCACCGCGCGATTACGTTCGGGGATGATCAACTCGGAGAGCTCGTGTCCGACGGCTTCTTCGCGCGCCCATCCGAAGAGATCTTCCGCGACACTGCTCCACTGCACCACGATACCAGCGCCATCCATTACAAACGCGGGCTCGCGCGAAGACGACGAGGCGGTGGTGCGCGCGGCGGATTCTGAATTCTTGTTCATTATTCTGCTCGATTAAGACTCGCCCGAAGATCATGGCGCGAAATCGACTGTCGGGCAATCGCGGCCGGTCGGGACAGATCATTCAACGGCGGCCGCACCAATTTCATCGGATTTCCGGCGCGCCGCCGCGCTGAAACGTTCCAGGGTGCCTGGCGTCTAACGATCATGTTAAACGGTTTCCGCGAAGCTTCGCCACGCGCCGATTGCCTGTTGTGTGACGCTTCGTGGCATAGGAAGATCATCGGGAAGATCGTTGGGCCAACTCAGGTAAGATCAAGAAAAGGATGAGGAACATCACCCTACGAACCGGATTGCGCACGCTCACTGCGATGCTTCTCGTAGCCATAGTAATCGGTGCCGCGCCGCGCGTGGTGTGGGCGCAGCAGATGCAGGGACAAGGCGCCAGGCAGCTCGTGATTCCGCAGAGCCAGGGCGGAGCAGGATCGACGCTCGAGCTGCCGACGACCCCGCGGCAACCCGGAGCGTCCCTGAACATTCCTCCACAGGTTCAACCACCGCAACAGGAGCTCACACTGCCGACGCGCGAGCTGCGCGAGCAGCCGGGCTACGCGCAGGTTACTGTGACGGTGACCGACCCACGCGGCACCTATGTGACCGGGCTTCAGAAGGACGATTTCAAACTCCAGCTCGACGGTCATCCGCAACCGATCCAGTTTTTCCGCCAGGATACGAACACGCCCGTGTCGATCGGAATCGTCGTGGATACGTCGGGCAGCATGCAGCCCAAGATTCCGCAGGCGCGGATCGCGATCGCGCAATTCCTGCGCGATTTAAACGATCGTGACGATGTTTTCCTGTTCGCCTTCTCCGATCGGCCGTATCTGTTGCAGGCGTTCACGATGAACCATTCCCTGGTGATGCAGAAGCTCGAGCTCCTGCACGCTAACGGCGAGACTGCCTTGTTCGATACGATCATGCGCGCGCTGCAGACGGTCCAGCACGGGCGCTATGACAAGAAGGCCCTGCTGGTGGTCACCGACGGGATGGACAACCAGAGCCGCGCGTCGGTTGCCGACGTGGTTTCGGAGGCGCGCCGGATGGGTGTGCTGGTCTACTCGATCGGAATCGGCGATCCCAACGCGGGCGGAGACTTGCCGAGTCTGGCCATCGGACCGTTTGTCATCGGCGGCACCGGGATCGACCGCGTCGATTCGTCCACGCTGACCACGCTTTCAAAAGAGACCGGCGCGCGCACCTATATCATTCATCAAGTTGGCGACGGCGCCCAACTGCGCGCCGCATGCGAGCAGATCAGCCTCGAGTTGCGCGAGCAATACACGATAGGATTTGTGGCGCCCGACGCTTCGGCGGGCGGCTACCGCAGCGTGCATGTTGACCTGGCGGCGCGTCCCGGGGTCGCAATCCGCGTGCGCAAGGGCGTGGAGGTTGGGGGTTCGCGCGACTATGCCTCCGGACCCGGCGCACCCTAGAAGCAGCGCGCGCCGTTCAGTGCCGCGGCTCCTGCGCGGTGCGGACCAGTTGCCCGTCGCGTGCGACCTGGCCGAGATTGATTGCGACCATTTCCTTGCCGGTCAGACCCTCGACCACCTGGCTCTTGATGCCGTCGTCGAGGCCGAGCTTCACCTTGACCAGATGCACGTGGTTGTCGGCGACGACCGGAACGAACACGCTGCCGCCGTTGAACACCAGAGAGTCGTCGGGCACCAGCGGCGCTCCGGAATTTCCATTGAGCGAAATATCGACACGCGCGTACATTCCCGGCAGCAGCGACTCATCGGTGTTGGGCAGATCGACTTCGACCAGCATCGTGCGCGATGCGTTCATCAAGGCCTCGGGATGCCGTGTTACGGTGCCGGTAAACGCACGATTCGGGAACTGCGTCACGGTAACTCGCGCGGCGGCGCCGTCGTGGATAAACGCCGCATCATCCTGCGGCATGTTCAGGTAAACCCGCACTGGCCTTAGCGTCGCCATCGTGACGATCGGCACCGCGCCGCCCTGCGCGGTCGCCATCGCGACCAGCGCACCCGGATCGAGGTTGCGCCCTGTTATCACTCCGTTGAAGGGCGAGAGTACGCGCTCGTAGCCCTGCTCGGCGCGCAGAGATTCCCATTGCGCCTTGTCGGAGAGCATCGTGCCATGCGATTCGTCGGCGGTCTGCTGCGGCACCACCTGCTGCTTGACCAGCTTCTGGAAGCGGTCGTCGGTGATTTTCGCAAGCCGATAACTCGCCAGCGCGTTGGCGACCTGCTGATCGAGTTCGGGCGAAACGATCACGGCGAGCAGTTGGCCCTGCTTCACGCGCATACCCTTATCGACCAGCATGGTCTTCACGTAACCGGCGACCTTTGGATAGATCGAGCTTTCGAAGAAGCCGTGGATATTGCCGGGGTAGGTGATGGTGCGTTTCATGGGCGCGCGCTCGACCGGCGCCACCATCACCAGAGGCCCGAGACTCTCCCGCTGCTCGAGCGCGCCGGTTTGGCGCCCGATTTGCAGGCCGCGCGCAAGCACCAATCCGCCCAGCGCGACCAGCACGATCACCACCGCGCCCAGCCATCCGAGGTAGAGCAGCTTTCCGGACTTTGCGGGAGGGCGATCTTGAGTTTCAGGCATTACGATGCTCCGTTTTCATTGAGTGACGGTCGCGCCCTCTAGTCCTTCTCGGCCTGTTCGATGAGCAGGCCTACTTGCGCGTCGCGCTCGCGCTTGCCAATCCGCTCATGCGTGAACATCGAATAGACGATTGGCACCACCACGAGTGTCATAAAGGTGGCAGCGATAAGGCCGCCTATAACTGCGCGGCCAAGCGGCGCGTTCTGCTCGCCGCCTTCGCCCATTGCCAGCGACATCGGCAGCATCCCGAGAATCATCGCGAGCGCAGTCATGATGACGGGGCGCATCCTTACCTCGGCAGCCTCGATCGCCGCGCTCACCGCGTCGCGGCCCTGCTCGCGCAAGTCGTTGGCGAAGGTGATGAGCAGGTTGCCGTTGGCGACGCCCACCCCGACCGCCATGATCGTGCCCATCAGCGATTCCACGTTGAGCGTCGTGTGCGTGAACATCAGCATCCACAGCACGCCGGCCAGCGCGCCCGGCACCGCGACCATGATGATCAGAGGATCGAGCCACGACTGGAAGTTCGTCGCCATCAGCAGATAGACCAGCACGATCGCGAGCAGCAGGCCGGACGCCATGCTGTTGAACGACTGTTTCATCGCGGCGCTCTCGCCCGCGATCGTGACCATAGTGCCGGGCGGAACGTCTTTGAGCGCATCGATCTTGCTCTGCACCGCGGCGGTCACGCTGCCGAGGTCGCGGTCTTCGACGCCAAGATTCAAATCGACCACGCGCCGCACGGTGTAATGGTTGATTGCTTGCGCCTGGATTTCATGGTTGACGCCGGCAAGGTTGGAAAGAAATTGCGGATCGCCGGCCTGCGCGTTCCCAAGCGTGCCGGTTATCGGCGTGCGCCCTATAGCCTGAATCGAATCGACGATATGCTGCGGCGTCTGCACGGCGACGCTGTAGCTGACGCCGTTTTTGGTGTCGAGCCACTGGTTGGGCGAAGTCACCACGCTCGAGCTGAGCGAAGTCAGGATGCTGGTGGTGACGTCGCGCTGGGAGATGCCGAGCTCAGCGGCTTTGTCGCGATCGACCTTGACCCGCAAGGTCGGATAGTCGAGCACCTGCGCGATTCGCACATCGGCAGCGCCCGGAATCGTCTCGACCCGGGATTTTAGCTCCTCGGCGATTCGGAAATCAGCCTCGAGATTTTGTCCGACGATTTGCACGTCGATTGGCGCCGACAACCCGAAGCTCAGAACCTGGCTGATGATGTCGGCGGCTTGCGGATAGATCGTTACGCCGGGGAAATCGCGGTGTACGGCGGCGCGAATGGCCTTGATGTAGCCGTCGGTCGGATGATGTTTTTCCGAGAGCTGAATCTGCAGGTCCGCGTCCTGCGGTCCGATCGAGTCGGTTTGATAAAACAGCAGCGCCCAATACACCGGCAACCCGATATGATCGGTCATCAGCGCGAGTTCGCTGGCGGGAATCTGCGCACGAATTGTGCGCTCGACACCGTTCATGATTCGCGCACTCTCTTCGATCCGGGTACCGACCGGAACGCGAACGTGCAGCCGCATCATTCCGGTATCGACCTTCGGAAAAAAATCCTCGCCGACCAGCGGCATCAGCAGCAGCGAGGCGACGACAATCACGCTGGTACATCCGAGCACCAGCGCGCGATGCCGCATCACGCTGCCAATTCCGCGCGCATAACGCGCGCGCTGACGGTCGAACCAGCGCTCGAAACCGAGCGTGATGACCCCGAGCCATCCGCCTGCATGATGCCCCTCGGGCTCCTCGGCGAGCAGGTGCAGCGCCATGCTGGTCACCAGAGTGCGCGAGAGCAGGTACGACGCCAGCATCGCATACACCACAGCCAGCGCGAGTGGGGTGAACAGAAAGCGCGCGACCCCGGAGAGACCGATGACCGGTGAGAACACGATGCAGATCGCGAGCGTGCCGATGAACGTGGGCACCGCGATCTGGCGCGCGCCGTCCAGGATCGCGACCCCGAGCTGCTTGCCCATCGCGTGGTTGCGATGGATGTTCTCAATCTCGACGGTGGCGTCGTCAACCAGCATCCCGACCGCAAGCGCGAGTCCGCCAAGCGTCATAATGTTAATCGTCTGTCCGGAAAGCTTGAGCCCGACGATCGAAGTGAAGATCGCAAGCGGGATCGAAAGGATCACGATCAAAGTCGAGCGCAACGAGCCCAAAAAGAGCAGCACCATCACGCCGACCAGCGCCGCGGCCAGCACGCCCTCCTGAAGCACGTCATTGAGGGCGCGCCGCACGAACACCGACTGATCAAAAGCAAGGCTGAGATTCATTCCCTTAGGCGCGATCGCGCGCATTCGCGGCAGAACCTTTTTAACCGCATCAACCACGCTGAGCGTCGAGGCGGCGGGATGCTTCAGAATCAGCATGTAAGTCGCGGGGTTGCCGTTGACCGTCACGATATCGGTCTGAACCGCGTGGCTGTCGCTGACCTTCGCGACGTCGCCGACATAGACCGGCGCGCCATCCACGTATTTGATCGGCATGCGGTTGAGCGTGGGCACCATGATCGGGCTGCCGTTCATCACCACGTTGTACTCGGTGTTGCCGATCTTCGCGGTGCCGCCCGGGATGATCACGTTCTGCGCCTGGAGCGCGCCCACCACGTCGGCGGGCGACACGCCACGCGCATACATCTGGTTTGGATCGATATTTACCATCACCTGGCGCTGTGCGCCGCCGAAGGGCGCAGGCGATGAGAGGCCGGGAATCGTGAACAGGAACAAGCGCCCGAAATTCGCGCCGAAGTCGTAGATCCGGCTCTGGGAGAGGGTCTCACTCGAATAGACCAGATACACAACCGGAACGTTGGTCGCGTTGTAATCGATTACGCTCGGCGGATTGATGCCGGGCGGCAAGATGTTTTTGATCGCCTCGGAAACCGACGTAAGCTGCGCGATCGCAAGCGCCGTGTCGGCGCCGGGCTGAAAGTAGAACTTCAAAAGCCCGATTCCGTTCAGCGACTCCGACTCGATATGGTCCACGCCGTTGACCGTGGTCGAAGATGCGCGCTCGCTGATGTTCACCACGCGCTGTTCCATCTCTTCCGCGGAGAGTCCCGGGTAGTTCCAGACTAAATCGACCACCGGAACGTCGATCGCCGGAAAGATGTCGAAGTTCATGGTGCCGAGCGAGACCATCCCCAGCAGCAGCATCAACGCCGCCATCACCGCGACGGTAATCGGCCGCCTAAGTGCGAGTTGTACGATCCACATCTACTCGCCTCCTGACACTCGCAGTCTTTCCGCGCCGCACCCTGGCCGCTCTGCGCGGCGAGCGCGGCAGCGAGGGCGCGGGCTTCAACTGGCGCATGATGATGCGCAGAAAATCATTCCAGCCGGACTGGAAGCGGCGGCTTTCCGGGCCGACGCCGGTCACAAGCCGGGTCAATTGCGGAAACGCGATCGGAAAACCGGTCAGCGCCATGTTGAGCAGCAACGCGTGGCGCGGATCGATCCGATCGGAGAGGTCGCCGCGCGCGATAAACCGGCGGAACTGCGCGACCGCGCGCGAGTACGCACGGCTGCGCTCGGTTCGGCAGACGGTCGCGCCGGCTGGCGCGTCGAGCGCCTCCCATCCCATCAGCCGCATCCAGATGGGGTCGGCGCATCCGAAGCTCCACCAGAAAGCGGCGGCGCCTTCGGGATCGCCGTAGGGCGAGCGCTCGATTTGGGCGGCGCGCAGTGCGAAGCGGCGGCGCATGGTTTCGCGGTAGAGCGCGTTCTTGTCGCCGAAATAGCAATACAGCATCCGCTTGTTGATTCGCGCACGCCGCGCGATCCGATCGACCCGCGCGCCGGCGAACCCATGCTGCGAAAACTCCGTCAGTGCCGCGGCGAGGATTCGCTCTCTGCTGCGCTCCGGGTCGCGCGTGGGCGCGACCGGCTGGCTTTTGCGCGGCGCGGCTGGCGCTGTTTGCCGCGTGACGGCCCGCGCTCGCGATAGATTCCAGGATGTCATGTAACTGACTGGTTACTTCATAAACCAGCCGGACAAATGTGTCAAAGCCCGAGAAGAACGTTTGTCATTCTCGCGCGCGTTGTTGCCGCACGCGAAAAATCTCGAGTCGCCAGGAGCACCGTCTTAAAGCGTCTCTGGAGGCGGCCAACCGGCGTGGGCGAGCCTCCCGCCGCTACTGAAATAAAAGCCTCCGCTACCGGAGAAGAAGGACTTGCGGGCGGTGCGCGGCGGTTAGGCGCCGGGCTTGCTCGAAGATACGGCGGTGGGCCTGAACGGCGCGACGAATGCGCGGCGCGGATCGGGTAGAAGATTCATGAACTTGATTTCCGCGAAATCGCCTGCGAGCTGGAAGCCTGAGAATGTTGCGTTGTCGATCCGCAGACGCCGGAATTGGCCGAGACCCATCCCCATGAAATGGGTCAACACCGTGCGGATAATGTCGCCGTGTGAAACGAACAAAATTCGCTTGCCGGGGTTAGCCCCGATCGCGAGGCCGATCGCCTCGACGCCGCGCTGCTGTACCTGGTAGATCGTTTCGCCGCCCGGAGTCGGGCGGTCGAGCGGATGCTCCCGATACTGCACGTATTCGGGATCCTTGATCAGGTCGTCGAAGACCATCCCTTCCCATCGCCCGTACTGGACTTCGGAAAGCCGCGGGTCTTCGCTGACCGCGGCGCCGCCGATTCCCGCCGCGATAATTTGCGCCGATTGGAGCGCGCGCGGCAGCGGACTGCTGACGATCAAATCGATCGCAAGCTCGCGCGCGAACGGCACCGCAAGCTCGACCTGTGCGCGGCCCTGCGCATCGAGTTCGATCGGGTTTCGGCCCATCACGCGTCCCGCGCGATTCCACGCCGTCTCGCCATGACGCATCAGGATCGCGACGCCTCGCAATCCCGCGTCTTGCTTGAGTTTCTGTGCCACGTAGAACGGTCCGAGCGCCATTGTCTAATACCAAAAAGAAGTGATTAGCAAAATGAAGCGGGCGCCGTGAACCGGCGCCCGCCATTTAGTGCGATTGCAAGCGCATCGTAAGGCCGAGCGCTCAGCGCGCCGCGGCGCTGGAGGCCTGCGGCGGCGCGGCGTGCGCATCCGCATTCGCCGATGACCCGTTGGCGCCCGCGCTGGGGCCGAGTCCGCAGAACGCCTCGTAGTCGATTAGGCCGGTCTGCGTCGGATGCTCGCTGCACACGGGGCAGTTCGGATCCTTGCGGACTTTCAGAATCCGCACGTAGTCGCGATCCGACAGCGTATCGAAATAGATCATTTTGCCGATCAGCGGATGGCCCGCGCCGAGGATGAGTTTCATCGCTTCGAGCGTCTCGATCGATCCAATCAGCCCCGGCAGCGCTCCCAGCACTCCCGCCTCCGCGCACGATGGCGCCATATCGGGCGGCGCGGGCTCCGGGTAGAGGCATCGATAGCAGGGTCCGCCTTTGTCCGGGAAGAAAACGGTGGCGTTGCCTTCGAAACGGAAGATCGCGCCGTCAACCAGCGGCTTCTTGGAGAACACGCACGCGTCGTTGATCAGATAGCGAGTTGGAAAATTGTCGCCGCAATTCACGACCACGTCGTAAGGCTTCAAAATCTCCATCACGTTCTCGGACGTGAGCCGCACCTCGTGGCGAATCACCTTGATACCGGGATTCATCGCCGCGATCTGCTTTTGCGCCGATTCGGTCTTGGCCATCCCAATCCGATCGACGGTATGGATGATCTGGCGCTGCAAATTGGAG
>JBOHWH010000056.1:0-5651 GCA_050736695.1 Binataceae bacterium (SeqCode)
CTGCCTCGTGCTCTCGCAGCACCCCGATGATCTGTTCTTCGCTGAAGCGGCTTCCTTTCATCCTCCGTCTCCTTTTCAGGCGACGGACTCTACCTCATTTCGGCGGAGTTTTCGGGGTGCAGGCCACCGACTTGCCAACAAATCGAGCCGCGCGGATGCAGCAGGCGGACGCATTCCGCGATGACGGCTGATTGCTCCTGAATATACTGTTCTAGCGTCGAACGGCGTTCATAGGCCTTGCCAATATTGTACGGTGGTGACGTGACGATGAGCTTTATACTCGCGTCCGGCAAAGAGCGCATGAACGCAAGATTGTCTTGGCATTCCAAGACCGCAGATTTGTCCGAACAAAGCCTCTCGACGTTGTTAAATGGAAGGGTTAATCCTCTTTGTCTCCGTTCCACGGCACCCACCAGAATGACCTCCCCCGCGCCGGACCGTCCAGAACTTTGGCTATTGGCTCGCGATATTATAATCGCTTGCGTTCCGCGGCTCGGACCGCCCGCGCCAATCGTTCGCCGTCATCAACTTTGCGCGCATTCCATCGGAAATCAAACTCCGCAACATACCGATGGAGATGTTTTCAAACGTCTCGACTAGAAATTCGTTGCGTTTATGTCCGCCGTCGAAGCGGACTTCCCGGCCCGAAGGCACGCGGAGATTCCGACGCGCACCGGAGCGTCATCGCGTCACAGCGGAGCCGTTCGTTTGGCCGCTATTTCCGCCATCGCTCGATAGATTTGTCACCGCGTGGCGCGGGTCAAACCGTCGCGTGCGGATAGCCGGGGGTGAGCGCGGGAAGAGTGATTCCGAGCTGCTCGCAGCGCTTCCCGATCATCGCGAGGTACAGGTCGGCCAATTCCTGATTGTCGCGGGTCTTGAGGCCGTAGCGGATGCAATCGTAAGTGAAGCCGGTGCCCGGAGGTCCAAAAAAATTGGCCGCGCGCGGAAGCCATTCGCGCAGCGCCGCGCCGACGCGCTTCGCCCCGAAACGCTCGACTGCCTCGCCCAGTTGCCGGCTCGCGAAGACCTCGTGGCCGGCTTCCTCTTCGAGGATTATCTCGGCGGCGCTCGCATGCGGCGCGTAGCTGGAATCGCGGTAATTGACGCCGATCATGATGAGCCCGGTCGCATCGAGCGCCAGCGACGCCATCAGCAGATCGATCTCGTCGCCCGGCTTCTGCGCGAAATGCACCGCCGCTTCGAACGACGGCGCCTTGATCACGGTGATCATCGCGCGGTCGGCCTGCTGTTCGGTCACGCCAAGCTCGGCCAGCGCGCGATAGATGAGACGCGCGTGCTTTTTTTCTTCGCGGAAGTTCTTTTCCAGCGTCGGGCGCAGCGCGGGATTGTTGATCGTCTCGAGCGCCTGCTGGTAGCCGAGCGCGGTCAGCTTCTCGGCGAATGCGTGCGCGGACAGCAGGCGGACGAGAATCTTGCGATAGTGGCTGTCGATCCTGCCGCTGGTTACCGCGACCGCATCGATCGATCGCGCAGCGTACTCACGCCGGATCGGCATCGCCGCACCTTAGTTCGCGTGACCGTTCCTTGAGGGAAGGATCACCGTGGCGCTGCCGGGCGTGGTCTTTTCGCCCATGGCGTTTTCGAGCCAGATTTCGCAATCGACCATGTGATGACCGTGCTCCGAGTGTTTTTTGGTGACCCGGCCGCGGCACACGACTTTGGTGCCCGGCTGATCCATCCCGCGGTACTGCACCGAAAGTTTGCGGACCCATCCGTGCTCACCCGCGAAGTCGGTTACGAGATGACCGAGGAACGCGTTCTTGAGCGCACCGTGAAGGATCACGCCGGGCAGCTTGTTGGCGAGCGCGAAATCCTTGTCGTAATGAATCTGGTAGAAATCGCCCGACGCGCCGGCGTACTTCACAAGCTGCTGCGTAGTTGGATGCTTTTCGAGCGGGCCAATTTCGGTGCCGACTTCGACATCTTCAATATAATGCTGCTTCTTCATCATGGTTCACCTTCTCTGCCAACGAATGCCGGCTTTAGTAACGAATCCCGGTCGAGCGCTGCGTGGCGCAGATTTCACCGAACTGGTTGGTGTAGGTGGTTTCCATCGTAATGAAAACCATCGTGCCCAGCCGGCCTTCGGATTCGCGCAGATCGGCCAGGCGGGTCTGGACGCAGATTCGATCGCCGACATGAATCGGATGGAAGTATTCCCAGTCGGAGCCGCCGTCGAGCCCGCGAAATTCCTTGCCCATTGCCGGCAGTTCGATTCCCGGAGCCGGCGCGCTCATCGAGCGGCAGAAAGTCGGCGGCGCGATCATTCCGCCAAAGCGCGTATTGCGCGCTTCGCGCTCGTCGTTGAACAGCGGATTCGGATCGCCGATCGCCTCGGCGAAGCGGCGAATCGCGCCGCGCTCGACCTCGTAGGTGTGAATCTCCCCGGTCTTGCCGATCTGCTTGAGCGCTTCCTCGGTCACGTGCTTTTTCGCCATGATTCTATTTCCTTTACCGAACCGGCTATCTCCTTCATTACCACAGCGCGCGCCCGGGCCGATAACTCTCTGTAGCGGCTGACAGCAGGCGCGACTACGATCGGGATTGCGGCGGCACGCCGCTGCAAGAGGTGCATCGGATGGCAAAACTTGACCGCGCACAGATTACCTCGAAGCTCGCCGCGCTACCCGGATGGAAGCATCACCAGGACGCGATCAGCAAGCAGTTCGAGTTCAAAGGATTTATGGACGGGATTCGATTTGTCGAAAAGATCGCCCAGGTTGCGGAGGCCGGCGACCACCATCCTGACATGCTGATCAACTACCGCCGCGTCACCTTCACCTGCTCGACCCACGACGAAGGCGGTTTGACCGAGAAGGATTTCCGCCTCGCCGGCGAAATCGAAGCCGCGTACAAATCCGCGCACGGAAAGTAGTGCGTGCATCGGATCAGTCCGCGCTATTGATCTTGGCTATCTAAGGTGATGTCGTCGTCACGCTTGTAGATGGGAGAGCCGCGGCAGCTTGCAAAGAACCGCCGAACGCCGGGGCTGGATTCCCAGCTAGACAAGAGCTCTTTCCCGGAGACGACAGAAAATTCGCTTGCGTTCACTCCAGCCGTTGTGCCGAAGCTCGAACCGGAGTGTTTACGGCACCGCCAGCAATGGCAGTAGGTGATCGGTCCGAGAAGTTCCCCGCGAATCTCGTAGCATATGCGCCCGCATGCGCAGGACCCGTTCAACATTCCCGCAAGATAGTCGAGACGCGTCGGGCGTTCGCCCGACTTATCACATCTTCGTCGGGTCGAAGGCGCCCTGGCACGAGATCGCTGATAATCTGGCGCAGTACGCGGAGTACCCACCGCCGCGCGCTTGAGCAGGCAGTGAAAAGGTGGCGCAGGTCAATGCCGAGCTCTTACACGATTCAACCTCTCCGCAGGAGAGTAGCTCTCATCACAGGCGTTGAGTCGGCGCAGCGCGATTGGCTTTGCGATCACTAGACGGCTGGCGCAGTTTGGCACCGACTTGTTCGCACATTCCTGATACCCTTCCGACGATGATCGCCAGCCCTCGGAATTAGGTTGCAGCATTCTCTTTTCTGACTTGGTGAAGGTTCTCGCAAAGGAGTGGCGCTGAATGATAACTGGTAGCTGTCTATGCGGCGGAGTCCGATACGAAATCCAAGGCGAAATTGGTCCGGCGCTCAATTGCCATTGCTCGATGTGCAGAAAAATGACGGGGGCAGCTTTCCGGAGCCGGGTCGCCGCTCCTTCCGAGAACTTCCGCTGGACAAAAGGTGAGGCCCTAATCACCCGATATGTATCGTCTCCGGGAACCACGCGGACGTTTTGCAAAATCTGCGGCTCGACTCTTGTGAGCCTGTTCGACGACAATCCGAAAACGCTCGAGCTCGCGATGGGCACGCTCGACGACGATCCGGGCCTTCAGCCGTCGTTCCATGTATTCGTTGGCTCGAAGGCACCATGGTTCGAGATCACAGACGGCCTGCCACAATTTGATGCCTTCCCCCCAACTACGGTCGTTCGCCAAGATAGGTCCTCGTCTTAACAAATAGATTACGTTGACGGATCGCCTTGTAACGACTCGTTAGGAGCCGATATGTGATGAGGCGGCAGCGACGGCGATGCCACAACGTTCCCTACACTTGCGCTATGAGGTAGATTTCCTCTATCCGTATCCTGTGCCGAATGTCAAACGGAGAGTCAGGTTAAAACACTCTTCAACGATTGCCCTCGCCATGAGGGTCGAAACGCTCCGAACTCTAGATTACGTTGTCTTGCCGTGTTCCGACATGGTCTCAATGCGTCGGTTCTATACAGACTGCTTGGGACTCGTCGTAAAGTACGAGCGTGCTGACTGGATCGAGTTCAGCCTTAAGAACGTCACTTTGGCTCTCCGCCCGCGTAGCGAGCCGTTCTTCGCGGCTCCGAAGTACGACGGACAGCGAGGCGCTGTGCAGGTAGCGTTTTGCGTGCCCTACGCGGAAGTTGATCGCTGGTTTCAAAAGTTGTCTGGCTCGGGTGTCTCGATATTAGATCCACCTCGGAACCAAGGTTGGGGGCATC
Organism: Binataceae bacterium (SeqCode); assembly: GCA_050736695.1. Lineage (GTDB taxonomy): Bacteria > Desulfobacterota > Binatia > Binatales > Binataceae > JBARDN01. The sequence goes on from JBOHWH010000056.1 coordinate 4,549, forward strand.
GTACGCTCTACTTCGCCGACGCAGAAGGAAACGTCCTGGAGCTGTATGCCGATGTCGAGCAACTAAATTGCGATCCGTAGACAAGTGCGGACCACAAATGTGGAGTGGCGCGAGATGGCACAAGAAATTCGGGTCGTCAAAATGCGAGCGGAGCAAATCGAGAGCGCAGTAGAACTACTGGCGAGAGCTTTCCATGATCAGCCCTATGGAGTGTTCTATGAACCCGATCCGGCGCGACGCATGCGGCTGTTGCGCGAGAAATTTTCGCGGCTCGTAAGATACTGCTTCGCGTACGGCGAACCGTATGTCGCTGCGGACGAGCCTGCTGGGGTTGCGTTGTGGATGCCGCCGCACGCAACGCCCATGACATCGGAAGAGGTGCGAGAGTTTGGGCTGGATCAATTGCCGGAGATTTTTGGGGAAGCGGCATTCGCGCGTTTTCGTCCCTTGAGAGATCTTATAAGCGAATTACATGAGCGGAACATCAAGGAACCGCATTGGTACCTTCCGACACTTGGGGTCGAACCAACGCGGCAGGGAAGCGGAGTCGCGAGCGCTCTGTTGCGGCCCGTGCTAGCGCGCGCCGACAGCGAACGGCTGCCCTGTTATCTCGATACCGCGCAGTCGCGAAACGTTCCTTTCTATCGCCGACACGGGTTCCAAATCCTGGTCGAAGGCACTGAACCGGTCAGCGGTTTGCCCTATTGGACCTTCCGGCGCGAGCCCAGGCACTTTCCATGAGAATCTCGCATGCCGCGCACGTGCTTATCGGTGCCCTTATTTTTTGGAGACGTTGCTTGTGCATGCAACCTTCGGAGATCGTAGCCGTATGGAAATTCAAATCGCGCGTGGCCGATGTCACTGCGGAGGTGCGAAGCTCGCTCGACCGACGGTTCGACCGAGTGTTCGGTGACATTCCCTTTGAGTGGGCGCCCGCGGAGTGGTACGCGACGGCGCACATTGACGGTCGCTTGGCCGGAGCGCTCGTGATTGTCACCCGCGAAATCACGGCAGGCGACCAGTTACTCCGAGTCGCGGGAATCGGCGATGTGGTCACCAGGCCGGAGCATCGCAGGCGTGGCGTGGCCAGCGCGATGCTACAT
>JBOHWH010000057.1:0-3442 GCA_050736695.1 Binataceae bacterium (SeqCode)
ACGTAACGGAGCTCCCACCGATCGCGCTGTTCGACTATGAGGCCACCAAAGCTGTAGCGAAACTCGGAGACAAGCCATCCGCACAGTTCGGGAACCAGATCGCCCTCGCATTCGATCTCGCAAGCAGAGCGGGCGCCATCGATCGCGACTATCCATATGTTCGCGTTCCAACGTTCCTTCGCTTGGTCGAGGACGCGTATGAGCTCGACTGCCATGGTCATCCCGCAAGTCCTGCCGCGGCCATTTGCAGCAATGCATGCAGCGGCCGTGGAATATAGAATCCGAATATCAATACCGGCACTGCGGCCAGCACGAGTGCGAGTGTGCAAGTCGCGGGCAGTCTTATCGGAATAGCTGTATCTGTTGGCTCAGGGATTCCGAAAACCATCCGGTTGATGTGATACAGGATTCCAAAGAACGCGACGACTACCAATGCGGCAAGCAGGCCGGTCGCGAGGTAATGTTGCTGGGCCAGGCCCGCTCGGAAGATCGAGAACTCGCTCAGAAACAAGGCAAGCGGCGGAGCTCCTGAGATCGCAAGCCCACCGACCAGCAAGGCGACGCCAGCGATCGGCGATGTCCGGATAAGTCCGCGCACCGAACCAATTTGCCGGGTGTCAACCGCCAGCAGTGCCGCGCCCGCGGCGAAAAAGCAGAATGATTTAGTAAGAGCATGATTAAGAATCTGATAGACGGCGCCATAGTGTGCGGCGGCGCCTCCAAGCCCCGCCGCCATCAGGATAATTCCCATATGCTCTACAGTGGAAAATGCGAACAGCCGCTTATAATCGGTCACTTGCAGAATCAGAAATGCCGCGACGCCCACCGAAATCAGTCCGACGACGATTGCCCAGTCGTTTACGTCGATCTTTCCCGATGCATTCAGAATAGGAATAAGCCGCAAAATCACATAAAGCACGACCGTAGTCTTAACCGCGGAAAGCAGCGCACAGATCGGACTTGGCGCCTGGCTATGGGCGTCAGGCAACCAGGTATGCAGTGGCACCAGACCAACTTTGGCACCGAAGCCGACAAGGATAAGCAGGAACGCGGTTTCCAGCACTCGAGGCGAAACCTTCGGCGCAAGAATTATCAGCCCGGTCCAGGTAAAGGGTGCGTCACCGGAACCTGTGGCGCGGAACAGAACCAAAAAGCCAAGCAATGACATTGCGCCACCCATGATGGTGAGCACCGAATATTTCCACGCCGCTTCCACCGCCTCGCGCGTGTTGTCAAACCCAACCAGATAAATTCCGAAAATCGTGGTCAACTCCACGGCTGTCCATACCAATGCCGGTTCAACCAACACCGGTGCGAGCAGCATCGCGAAGACGAATAGATTGTAATTCGCATAGTACCGGCGAAGGTGGCTAGCGTCCTTTTCCAGAGCGATGTAACCCCACGAAAAGAGAGCCGCGGTCATGCCGACCGCTGCGACCAACAGCAATACCAACGCGCTTAGACCATCGACCTGGACCCAGCCACGAATCGCAACGATCAGGATTCCAGCAGCAACGCGGAGCGCGGTTCTGGCAGTCAGAAACAACACAACGATCCAGGCGCCAAGCGTGACAGATGGCGCTACCCGCCGCCCAAGCGGGAGCCACGAAATCAACGCTGCGATCAGCGGCAGGGCAAGTATCACAAACAGGATCATTTGCCTGCCTCTTCTCTGAGACTGGTCAGGCTGCCGATCTCCGTGGTCCCAATTCGCTCTTGAGTTATTCGGGTCAAGATCCCGATCACCAGCGCGATGATTAGCATGTCGAAGGGGAACGCCATTTCAGCGACCAACGGGAGCCGCGGCGCAATGGCAATTCCGGCAAGCAACGAACCATTCTCGATACCAAAAAGTCCGATTAACTGCAGCACGGCTTCGCGCCTCACCGCTAGCGTGTAGATTCCAATGAACAAGCCGGCCAGACCGATCGGCAAATTGATACTGCCCATCTCGCCAGCCGCGGCCGGAAGCAGAGAGCCCAGGAAATACGCCAGCAGGGTGAGCACAAGCGCAATTAACAAAGTGGTTGGAATATTGAGCACCTGATCAATCTCGCGCCGCCTGAACACAGCCTCATGCACATAGCGTCGCAGCAACCAGGGAATCAGGACGGGCTTGATCGCAAGATCGAGTGCGGCAACCGCCACCAGATCGTGGACATTGAGCCCGAAGGCGAGCAATAAAATCGACACTACCAACGCCAACGATTGGAGCCTGAAGTAAGTCAGGCAGCCGCCCATTTGGCGCGTCGCCGCAAGCCCGAACGAGCTCAGGAGAAATACCCCTGCGGCGAGTCCGTTGAGCGAAGCCATCATCGCAGCGATGCCGTTCATTCAGTTGAGCCCCCTAAAAGCTCAGAAGTCCGCTGATCATTGCGACCACTGACGTCACAAACGCCGCGCTCAGGAATTCACTGACCCGAAACAGGCGTAATTTCGCGAGCGAGGATTCGATAATCACGAGCACAAGCAAGAACAAACCGATCTTGAGCAGCACAAGGGGAATGGCGGTAAATACTTCCAGGACGCCCTGTCCTGCCGCCAATCCCCACGGCGTGACCAAAACGTTTAGGAGAATGCAGATAAGGACCAACAGCTTCATCTCTCCGCCCCATTTCATCAGTGCCATTCCAGCGCCCGAATACTCGAGGCTTTTGGATTCGTCGATCATTGCCAATTCGAAATGACCGCTCGGGTTGTCGACTGGAATCCGTCCGCCTTCGGCAAGAATCAGCATGGTAAAAGCGAACACCAGCAACACGTGCGAAGGCGCGAAGAAGTTCGCAAACGGGAAAATCCAATGCTGCTGGACGATATAGGGAATCGTCGAGCCCGCCACGAACGAAACCGTGAAGAACACGATCATGAAGACTGGTTCGGCTAGAAATCCAACCATGCGCGTACGACTCGCTCCCATCGGGCCGTATGGGTTAGCCGTATCGACCGCCGCGAGCGTTGCAAAAAATCCGCCGAGAGCAAGCACGAAGCCGCCGGCCAGCATGTCTCCCATCAAGGCGAAGAAAAGCGGGTAGCTCGTCAGAATGGGAATCAACGTAGTGACAAAGAGCGGCGCTACGAAAACGACGTACGGCGTCGCACGAAAAATCCACGAAGCGTTCTCCGAAACGACCTCGTCTTTGTTAAACAGCTTTCGCAGGTCGCGATAGGGCTGGAGGATACTGGGGCCGCGTTTTGATTGAACGATTTCCTTCAGGCGCGACAGCACTCCCGACACCAGCGGAGCCAGCGCCAAAACGAAAAGTATCTGAAGCAGATTGAACCCGATCGAACGCGCCATCATTCGCTACGCCTGTTCCACGGGGCGTTATGTCTCGCTCTGCGCCTGTGCGCGCGGACCTGCGAGAGAGTCTCGAATGACCGGCTAGGGAACCTGAAAAAACTCAAACCCCTACCGGCTTACGCCTCAGTAGGGGTCATCAGC
>JBOHWH010000058.1:0-18995 GCA_050736695.1 Binataceae bacterium (SeqCode)
AGTGCGGAGTTTGGAGTTCTGCTCGTATCTTCGCTTTCGTGCCAGCGCCGCGTCGAATCGCGGCATCGAGAACTCGATCCTGCTTCAGAACGCGCATCAGATTTTTTCACGCAGTCTCGGCCAATCAACGTGCCCCAGTCATCACGCTCGCTTCCGCTGCACGGCGTCTTCAAGCGCCTGACGGATGAAGCGCTGGTATGGGATCCCGCGGCGATGGGCGGCGGCACGAACGGCTCGGAGCAACTCGTCGGAGATGCGCAGGTTGACCGACTTCCGCTTGGGACTGTATTCGAACGGGAAGGGCTCGAGATTCTCGGCGCTGATGTACTCCGACAAATCCTTATCGAGGAGTTCCTCAGCCTGCTTGTCACTTTTGAGCGCGGGCAATTTCTTGTTCATATTTCCTGATCTCCCTCTTGTGCATGTAGCGAGCGCTTATCGGCCGCAACCGAGCGACGGCCGCGTCTTGCCGAGGGGTGAACACCACGAACGTATAACGCCCCTGCTGCGTGCGGCCGATCGGGAGAAACCGCGCTTCGCGTGCGGGATTCTTGGGATCGGGCCTTATCAGGGTCTCGGCGTGTGTGAGCACGTGCTCGATCTCCTGAATTGAAACACCGTGCTTTCGGCACTTTCGGAGATTCCCGTCGTCTCACTCGAAGCCCGAGAAGGCGGTTTTCAGCGTAGTCGCGAGTATAGACAAACGCCTATACATCCGTCAACTTCGATATTCTGCCGGAGCCGAATTCATGCGGGCGAAGGGCGATTCTCGGCCGTGTTTGCGCTGCACGGCGTCGTCGAGCGCTTGGCGGATAAAGCGCGGATATGGAACTTCCACCTTGGCCGCCGAGGCTCGTGCCGCGCGTCGAGCAGTTCCCGGGGCAGGCCGCATGTTGGCTCCGTAGCTCTTTGGCTGAGACTCGAAACGGATCGGTCGCTCCCAGAAAAATGACTTGGTCGGTGTCGGATTTCCGAGGTATCCCACAGAGTCTTGAGTGATTCGGATTTCGCAAATTTGCGAATGGCCGCTGACCCTAAAAAGGGGGCAAAAATTGCGACTTAGCTCCCAGTTATTCTTTTTCGCCACTTTGTAATGTGTCCAAAAGTGTCCAAGACGATCTGAACTGAGGTGACCTGATACGATGTTCTAAATGAAAAACTGCTTGATTTTGCTACGCTTTATGATCTGACGTGACCTGGCAAAACCCCTTGTAAAGCATTAGCAATCTGGTGCCTTCGACCACCTCTCCGCTCAATTTCTCTCCGTCCCTCACGTTCACACTTCTTTGGTGAACATTTCTTTCACCGATGCTTCCAGCTTTTGGGTTAGCTCGATCCTGTCCGCGCTGCGCATTCCTGTGGTCGGGATTGGTTTGCCGATCCGCATGCGCATCATTCCGCCCGGCACTACTATCTTCGCGTGGCGGGGAAAGAACAGGCCTGATCCGCTTACTGCCATCGGGACGGCGGGAAGCTTGGTCAGGATCGATAGCCACGCCGCGCCGTTTTCAAATTCGTGTACGCGATTGTCGTTGAAGCGATGACCCTCGGCGAAGACGCAGATACTGTAGCCCATCCGCGTTACTTCGACCGCGCGGCGAATTGCCTTTCCGCCCGCCTCCCGATCGATAACTATATGGCACGAATTGTTGAGTGCGTACCCGAATATCGGAATCTTGAGCAATTCCTTCTTGGCGATGAAGCGCATCGCACCGGGCATGTACGCGGCGACCGCGAAAATATCAAAGAAGCTCTGATGGTTACTGACCAGGATGTAGTTTTTCAGACCCGCGAGATTTTCTATCCCTTCGATCTCGACATGGATGCCGCTGGTCTTGATGATGAGCCATCCCCATAGTCTCCCGAGCTGAGTCACAGGAGCGGGGCAGCCGAACAGCGCGCATACCGCCGCGACGGGAGCCAAAATTGCCGTATAGACGACGGCCATGAGCGTCGCGAAGGCGCCCCACGTGATCTTGAGCGGACCGCGTTCCGCGGCAGGAGCGTAAGTGGATGCCTGTGCGTCGTTCGCCATCGGCGCATTATATCCATAACCCTCGCCAAGAGGAGAGAAGAGGAGAATCGCTCTTCGCCGAGGGAGTGCGACCGGACGCCGATGGCGCCCGGCAGCGTGTAGATGCGCGCATTCATTGGCAAATCCGCGTGGTTACATTGACTTCTTCCAATCCCGTTGCTAAATCCAAATCAGTTGCCCCAATAGGTTCCCGTGGGCGATTTCAGGGAGACGCGATGGAACAACTGAGCGGTCTGCAACAGTTTCTCCTAATCCTGACTCAGCCCGACAACATCCCGATTATGGGGATGATGGTGTTGGTGCTGTTCTTTACCTGGATGGCGCTCAAGCAAGCGCGGCGCAACGATCAGCTCATCGAGCACGGGCATCGCGAGCGCATTATCGACGAGATGCGCAAGTAACCGGCGCGCGCGCGAGAGGAAACTTGCGATGCCGTTTACGATTGTCGCCGAGAATTGCACCGGATGCAGCGCGTGCGAGAAACGCTGCCCGACCGGTGCGATCTCCGGCGAATCCAAGCGAGTCTATTTTATCGAGCCCGCGCTATGTATCGATTGCGGCGCATGCGGAGTTATCTGCCCCGACGACGCGATCATGAACAATAAGGGCGCGATGACGCATGTGCTGAAGCGCGCCGAACGGCCCGTCGCCGTCGTCCATCCCGACAACTGCAACGGCTGCGGCGTATGTATCGACGTATGCCCGTTCGAGTGCATCAGCCCGTCGCCTGAAAACACCGCCAACTATCTCGGCCTCGTGCAGGTCAACGAAAAGACTTGCGTGGGCTGTCTGTTATGTGAAGAGGTATGCGGATGGGACGGGATTTACATCATGCCGTCCGGCGAGAAGGAAGCCTTCTTGCACGTGCTCGGCCATTCGGCTGCGGGCGAGGACGCCGTCTAGCATCGCCCGCGTGCGCGATTCTGTTTTCGCTGCTGATCCTAATCACGCTCGCGTCTATCGCGAGCGCCGATCCTGAATCCACACCCACACCTTCGCGTTCGCCGCTCGGAGCAGAGTACGCCTGCGACTCGATTCGTTCTTCACTGCGCAAGCTCGCCCGCGCTGAGCATGAGCAGGCCTTCGCGCTCGACTTGTCGGCGGGCGAGGGCGGCTCGACCCCGATAGTCGCGGCGCAACTGGCCAAGCTGCTCGAATGCAGCAGCGCCCTGCGCGATACCTTGCGCACGGTGCGCGAGCGCGCGCCGGCCGGCGATCCGCGAGTCGAGGAATGCAAGAAAATGGGCTTTCGCGCACTCGCCGAATCGGAGCGCTTGACGACTACGGTCGAGGAAGTCTTGTACGGGAACGACTCGGCCGCGCAGGTCAGGTCGGACGCGGCGCCGACGGCGCCCGTGCCTCAACCTTGATTGCGGAGCGATCCCGGCCGCGTGGCATAAAATACGACAGCATCGCGACCGTGATCAAAAACAGTTGTGCGCCGATCGATTGCACGGTCGGGAAAAGTCCGAGCACCGGTATCTGCGGTATGTGCTCGATAAACGTCGCACCCAAGACGCCTGATTCTTGCCAGCTGGCAACTCCCTGGCCGATGAACACGACCGCGAGCGCATAGAGCATCAGCGACGTGACCGTGAACACCGCGCGCAGCGGAAGCTTGTGTGCGGCCCGCGTCAGCACCCAGAAGATGATCGCAAGCCCAATTGCGCCCGCGGCGATCCCGAGCATCACTGCGTGCCGCTCCGCACCGAGAGTCGCCCCGGCGGTGAGCGCCTGAAAAAATACGATCGTTTCGCCGCCTTCGCGGATCACTGCGAGAAACGCGGTCAGTCCCAGCGCGATCGCAGGAACTGTGCTGTGCCGCGCGCTCTCGACCTTGTCGGAGATGAATCGGCTCCACTGGTCGGCCTGCGCCTTGGAGGTTAGCCACGAGCTGACATAGAAGAGAGTAGCCGCCGCGAGGAACTGGAACGCGCCTTCGAGCGTGTCGCTCGCGTCGTCGCCGATAACATGATTGACCGCCCACGCGAGCGCGATACTGGCGACAACGGCAAGCATCGCGCCCAGATAAACATCGCGCGAGCGATCCCGACCCCCGACGTTGCGGGTGCCGGCGGCAAGCGCGACGATCACCAACATCGCTTCCAGTCCCTCGCGCAGGATAATTCCGAGTGCGTAGAGAAAATAAGGGGCGGCGGTTCCGGTCATCGTGAACATTCTATGGAATTGGCCATTCTGAGAATGACTCTCAATTCCAGACTACCCCGCGCCTCATCGCGTTGTCAATTCCGCCGCCCCCGCTGGGCGATCTGCACTGTCTTCAAATGCGTCGACACGGGCGCTCCTTGCCGGTTATACAGGCTGTACCCTTCGGAGGGAATCAGATGGCGTATGACCTCCTGATAAAGAACGCGCGGGTCTTCGACGGTTCCGCGGTAAGGAAAGGTTTGAGCTCGGTCGCAGTCGCCGCAAACAAGATCGGCGTCGTCGATGGGCCTGCGGTCTCAGCCGTGCGCGAGATCGATGCGGCCGGCCGATTCTTGATGCCCGGGCTCATCGATTGCCACATCCATCTTCTCAACATGTGGACTGCGAAAGATGAGACGACGATGGCGGCCGATATCGAATATGAATTGCCCAAGCGTCTCACCGACTTCCTCCGCGCGGGGGTCACGACCGTCAAATCGGTGGGCGACTCCGAGGACGACATTCTGCAAGTCCGCGCAAAGCTGGCCGGTGGCGAACTCGTGGGACCTCGCCTGTTCGCGACGGGAGCCGCCTTCGCCGCTCCCGGCAGTCATCCCGCAACCACCATCTACGGCCAAAATCCATGGGTTCGCCAGCGCGCGACGATCGAGACCGATTCGCCGGCGCGAGCGCGAGAAGCGGTGCGACGGATGGCCGGGAAGAAGGTCGATGCCATCAAGATCATTCACCAGGGCGGTTGCAGGCATGGAGCGCCTTATTTCTTCAAAGTCGAAATGATGGGACTGAACGTTCAGATACTCAGATTGGAGCGCGACGTTCTCGAGGCGATAATAGATGAGGCGCACAAGCATCGCCTCAAAGCCACCGTTCACACCCACGATCAAGAAGCCGCAATTGAGGCGCTGGAAGCTGGGGCTGACGGCCTTGAACATGGGATCATGGACGCCGAACTGAGCGGCGACGGCGTCATCGAATTGCTACTGCGAAATCATGCTTCCTATGTACCCACCCTCTGGCTGCTTGAACTCGAAGATAAAGAGACTGCGGTTAGATACGCCAACCTGAAGCGGATCGCCGGCGCGGGCGTGCGAGTGGCGCTCGGCACGGACAGCTTCTGCGGCTTTGGCAAGTTCGGGGAGAACACGATCATCGAAGCGGAGCGGTCGGTAGCGGCGGGAATTGAGCCGCGGCGAGTTCTGAAAATGGCGACCAAAGAGGCAGCCGAGCATCTTGGAACCGACGATTTCGGAACGATCGCCCCCGGAAAACTCGCAGACCTGATTCTCGTTGACGGCGACCCGGCCACCGACATCAGCGCTTTGCGCGATGTTCTCATCGTCATCAAAGACGGGAAAATTCTGATCGACAACAGATGACCGCTCCATTCGGGTCAGCGCGTCGCCGGAATATCCACTTGGGCGCGCCAGAGCACCCCGCTGGTCGCTCCTTTGCGCATCGCCTCGAATAGGTTGACGCCGTCTGCGAGCGTCTCAAAGCCAACGATCCATAGTTCGTCCTGCGCGGCGCCTGCGAGGGCGCAGGCTACGGGATGGCCACCGGGCGTCGCCACATTCGCCGTCAAGCGGCCTGCCGAGTCATAGCGCAGGACGCCTTCATCGCCGACCGGGCAGCAGGCCCAGATGCCCCCAGCGCGATCGCCGGTCATGCCGTCGGTAATGAGCTTGACGAAAGGACGCGGTTCGCTCAGATCGCCCTCGGGCGAGATTCGGCATTGCACGATACGGCCCCGCATCGTCTCCGCGAGATAAAGCATCTGACCGTCGGGCGAGATGACGAGACCGTTGGGAAACAGCAGATTTTCGAGCACCACATTGAACCGCCCCGGCCCGTCGACGCGAATCAGCCGCCCTTTGTTTTGCTCCGGGGTCTCACCGTGAAAGACACGCGAGCCGATGTCGTCGATATAGAGCCGGCCATGCGGATCGGCCACGACATCGCCCAGATAGCCAGTCACGATCGAGCTGAGGTCGGCGTATTCCTCGAGTGTGCGGCCATTGGTGACATAGAGCCTGGCGTCGAACATCGAGGTGATGATCAGACGGCCATCGGGCAGCACGCCCAACCCATTGGGTTGCTGAGGGATCTCGAACAGCGTCTCGAACCTTCTATTGTTCGTATCGAAGGCTATGACCTTCCGGCCGATCATGTCGGAGAAAATGAGGCGTTCACCGACCGCGCGGAGCCCTTCGCCAAAGAGGAAGCCGCCGCCGACGCGCTCGGCAATGCAGGTTTGGATCTTGCGCTCCGGCGACAACAGGCCCGTGACCCGGTCGAGGATCGCGCCCGGGTTCCGAGGCTCTTCTTTCGAGCGCCAGGCCACGTGCTGATCAGGACGCACCAACACCAGGCCGTAACCCTGATATTTCTCGACCGCCTCCGCTTCGGGCACCTCGAGCACGGTCATCGGGATGGCGCGTGATCCGGCGGCCTCAACCAGAGCGCTTCCGCCGGGTGGCCGCTCGCCCACCCGCAGCAGAGTAAAAGCGGGACCCAGTTGATCGAATATCGATTGACCATCGGCGCGCCAGATATGAGGAAGCCGAACGCCGGGCCAGGAGGTCTCGATATATTCTACGACTGAGAAAGGCGGCGGCTCGGTTCCGTCATCCACGATCACTGGTGAATTGGTGTAGTAGTAGCCGAGTTGGAAGCCCGGGCAATCGAACTCGCTGACTGTCAGCTCCCGGATCTTCTGACCGAATTCCTCGCGCGCGGCTTCACTCGCATCCAGTTCCGCGAGGCGTTCCGCGTCCGCGCGGCTTACCGCATTCATGGCATGCATCCATTTCACCGCCTGCGAGGCTACTTTCTCACCTATCGGCGCGCGCTCGATCTCGTAGCTGTCGAGAATTTTAGGGTCGAGCCAGCCCTGCATCACCCCAGCGAGGCGCCAGCCGATCGCGATCGCATCGGCGACGCCGGCGTTCATGCCGAAGCCGCCCATCGGGATCCAGATATGAGCAGCATCTCCGGCGAGGAAGACGCGGCCTTCGCGAAACTTATTCGCCAACATCGCGCGCGGAGTCCAGCGCGCCTGTCCGACGATCTCGTATTTGAAGGGCTGCCCGATCATACGGAACATTGCCGGCTCGGGATCGAAGGCCGCCAAATCCGCATCCCGCGGAGCCTGAGTGTGCAACAGCCAAAGGTCCTCGCCATCGATCGCGATCAGCACGCCGCCGGCAACCGACCGAAACATCCAGCCCGGCATCCGGGCGCTCATTCGCTTGATGTCCGGTGAACGGACGAAGGTTGAGCAGGTGCGCCCGAGTTCGGGAATTCCTTCCAGTCGCGCACCGATATCGCGGCGCACGATGCTGTTGGAGCCGTCGGCGCCGATCAGGTATTGCGCTCGGAACGTCGTCTCCGTGCCGGTGTCGACCTCACGCGCTACAGCGGTGACGCCGGTCTGGTCCTGGATGAAGGAGACGTATTCCCATCCTTCGCGCAGATCGACGCCATGCGCCTGGACCGCGTGCTTGCGCAACACCGGTTCCACATAGAGCTGCGAAATAAAATGCTGCGGCTCCGGTGTAGGCCAATCCGAGGCGATTCCTTTGGCGGTTCCTTTTTTGTAATCGGCCGGGGTCGCCCGGCGATAGCGCGTCAACTCATGACCGGTGAGACTGGTCATGTAAATGACGTCGGTATTGTGGCCGGGGGGCAGGCCGGCGGCGCGGACCGCGTTGGCGCAACCGAGCCGCCGAAAGATCTCCATTGAGCGCGCATTGGTAGTGTTGCAGCGCGGATTCGGCGGAATCTGCCGCCGCCTCTCCAACACGATGCTTTTGACGCCGCGCAGCGCGAGATCCATGCTTAGCGTGACGCCCACTGGGCCTGCGCCCGCGATTAGTACAGCGATTTCGCTAACACTGCTCATTTCGTGCCTTCCTCTGCTCTTATAGCCGAACTCGAACGCCGCAAGGCTCCATCAGCGACTTGTCGTTCAGATGTTACGAATGGCCGAAGCGGTGTAATACTGCTCCATTCGCCTCCGGCCGTTCTATCGAAAATCATGCGAAAAACATCCGAAAAATATGGAATCCCTCCTGTGACAAAAGGGATCGAACTACCCGGCGGAGATGATCTGGTTGCCTTGCGGCCATTTCGATCCGAGTGTAACGTTTGAATTGAAGCAGGCCGCCAACTGGCGAACGCCCGCTTCATGTGTTTTTTGGGGCGGGAGAATCCCGCGATTCGCAGCCCCAGCGAAGACCGAACGCGACGGGTGCGCCTCCGATGCGCTGTAATTACTGCCGAAAATCAGCCGGATTCCTGCATCGGATCTGCACGCCCTGCGCTAAGGTGATCGTGGTGGTCGAGCGTTCGGGCGGCGAGATTGGCATTGCGGGTCTGGTCGATCTTTTTATCGCGGAGGGACTCGAGCGCGATCAGGTGGACGCCGTGCTCGACGCAAAGATCGGCGCCGAGCCTACCATCCGCGACCGCCTGACCTCGAACCTCACCAATGCCCTGATGCAGGGGCTTGGGATGCCGGGGCGGCAGACGCCGGAAGATGTGCGGCGCGTGCGCGAGGCGATGAACTCGGGCGCGAGCGCCGGCTCATGGTCAAGCGGCGAGACGCCGCCCGGATGGTCGCACGGGTAGTCGGAGAATCAGGCAACTGCGAACGACGATGCCGGCGCAAAAGGATCGCAGCGACTCCGCGGTGATGAACCGGATGATCGATCATATCCGGCTCCTGATCGCCGTCGACGACGAAGCGATTCCGATCAAGAAGAAGCTTGAGACGCAGGCGATTTTGAAAGATTTCCAGGCGCTCCTCGCCGAACCGCCCGAGTCACAGGAGCGCGGCCGGATTAAGGCATATTACGAAATCCTGTGCCGCGACCTGGGAGCTGAAGCCGACGTCGCCGCGCTGCTGAACTCGCTCAAGAACTATATTTCCTACATCTAGTTAAGAACCTGGAGCATACGATGGCGGTAAGCACGGTGGGAATTATCGGCGCGGGGCAGATGGGCGCCGGTATCGCGCAGGTGACGGCGCAGGCCGGAATCAAAGTGATGATGCACGACGTGACGCCGGAACTGACCCAGCGCGGGGTCGATTCGATCACGCGCAATCTGGACCGGATGATCCAGCGCGGGCGGTTCAAGCCCGAAGAGCGCGACCGCATGATGGAGCGGATTGCGGCCTCGGCGCGGCTCGAGGATCTTGCGGCGGTCGATTTCGTGATCGAGGCGGTGATTGAAAACGAGGATGCCAAGATCGCGCTCTTGCAGCGCCTGGACAAGATTTGTCCGCCCGAGGTGATCTTCGCGTCGAATACCTCGTCGATTTCGATCACCAAGATGGGTGCGCGCACCAGCCGCGCCGACCGCGTGATTGGGATGCACTTCATGAATCCGGTCCCGGCCATGAAGCTGGTCGAGATCATCCGCGGGCTCGCGACTTCTGACGAGACCTACCAGGAAACCCGCACGCTCGCCGATCGGGTCGGCAAAATGACCATGACAGCGCAGGACTTTCCGGGCTTTATCGTCAACCGGGTCCTGCTGCCAATGATCAACGAAGCGATTTACACGCTCTACGAGGGTGTCGGCGGGGTTACCGATATCGATACCGCGATGAAGCTCGGCACCAATCAGCCGATGGGTCCGCTGGAACTCGCCGATCTAATCGGGCTCGACACTTGCCTCGCGATCATGGAAGTCATGCATCGGGTTTTGGGCGACGACAAGTACCGGCCGTGTCCGTTGCTCAAAAAGTACGTCGATGCCGGATATCTTGGGCGCAAGGCGGGACGCGGATTTTACAAATACGACGCGCAGGGTAATCCTGTGCCGCCGCAAGGCTAAAACGGCTCGCTCGCCGGCTGCGTGTGCCGGCCTTCGGAGGTTACAAATATGGCGGTCAAGGCTTTTATCCTGATTGACACTTCTCCAGGCAAAGCCCGCGAAGTCGCGGCCAAGCTCAGGCAGGTAGAAGGCGTGTCGGTTGCGCACGCCGTTACCGGACCCCACGATATTATCGCGATCGCCGAGGCTCACGACGTTACCGCGCTCGGCGAGCTGGTGGTGCAGAGAATTCAAAGCGTGACCGGCGTGAATCGCAGCCTAACCTCGATCGTTGCCGACTAGGCGCTGACGGAGGGAAACCTATGGCGCGCGGAGCGATGAGCCATCTGGCGCTGGTGGTGACCGACCTGGCGGCTGCGATTGAATTTTATGACGCGATTCTCGGCTTTCTGGGATACGCGCACGTGCAGGTGCCGGAAGCGACGCAAGTGCTGATGAAGACGCGCCTGGTCGCGTATGCGAGTCCTCACGGCTCGATCACCGTCCGTCCGTCCAAAGCGGAGTTCGCCGCGATGAAGTTTCATCGCGAGGCTGCCGGGCTCAATCATTTCGCGTTCGCCGCCGCCTCACGCGCCGATGTGGATGCGATGCACGCGAAGCTCAAGGAAATAGGGGCAACGGTGCTCGATCCTCCTGCCGATTACGAATATTTCCCGGAATACTACGCGGTCTATTTCACCGATCCCGACGGGATCAAATTCGAGTTCGCCTACGCACCCGCGCTCTAGCGCCGCGTGGCGTCCAAGCAGGTAGAAGTATTCGATGGATGAATTACCGGTAATCAAGCGGCTCCGAAAAGACCTTGACGTGATGAAGCGCGAGCTCACCGTCGAGTTGCCCAAGGAACTCGAGCGTGCCCGCGCGCACGGCGATCTCTCGGAGAACGCGGAATGGGCGATGGCCAAGCAGCGGCAGGAGTTCCTGCGCGCCCGGGTCAATAACATGGAAGCGCGAATCGCCGAGCTGATGACGATCGATCTCAATTCGATCCCGCACGACACGGTTGGCCTCGGTAGCCGCGTAAAGCTCGAAGACCTCGACGAAGGCGGCACGGCCGAGTACGAAATCGTGGTGCCCGAAGAGGTGGACGGTGCGCAGCACAAGATCTCGCTGTCGTCGCCGCTGGGCCGGGCGCTTATCGGCAAGAGCACCGACGACGATATCGAGGTAGTAACCCCAAAAGGCAAACGCGCCTACCTGGTGAAGAATCTAACCACAATTCACAAGCTACTCGCCGCCGAAAACTCCTGATTCTCTCTCCAGTGACTGGCGATAAACCCTCGGCGCAGCATCGGCAGGGCAAGTACTTAGGCGTCGGCGGTTTCCTGGGATCGTCATTTCGAGCCTTGGGCGAGAAATCCCGAGGCGTCCATGCTCAGCGCAGACGCCACATGCAGCGGCCCTCCGCTCGGGATTTCTCCCTGCGGTCGAAATGACGGAAGGGAGGTGCTCCAGAAAAAACAGACGAGCCGCGCGGGGCTGCCACGCGGCTCGGTTGATGAAAATGGAGCAACCGGATCTGATGACGGTTCAGGATCCTAGCCGATTCCGGGAACAAGCTTAATACCTGCTAACCTCGAAAGATCATCTCCTTAGTAGCGGCTATCGCCGAACAGGTCCTCGTCCTCCCGCATACTGGGTCCCACACCGGTTGCGCGGAACATCAGCTTGGCGGCAAAAAGCTTGTCTCCGATTCGGCCCTGCGATTTCAGAAATCCGCCATGGCGGCGGCATTTCGGACACGGCATCGAGGCGCTCAGCAATCCCGCATTGGCGGCCGTGATTCGAAGGTCGAAGGTGACACCGCATCCCGGGTTCTGGCAGGTCGTCCGATAGACGATGCCGCGGCTGGTTTCGGAGTTGGTTTCATTCCTGGTAGTGGCTGTTTGCATCTGATTTTCCTCCCTTCCTGAGGAGGTTTCGTGGGGCCTTTATGACCTCTCGGCTTCTTAGACGGATCAACTCGACAAACGTTTCAAGCAATCGGCGTGCCTTCGACATTGAAATTAGCTCTTTTGAAGAAAACCTTGTAAAATCAAACTAATTGCGCGATCGGCCTGACCTGAGCTGCGGGGGGGTAATGGCCGCCGGAGTGGGAACATGCGTCATTTGCTACAGATCGTGCTATTTTCGGCGATATGTATTGTCCGTCGATTCCCGCGTATTTTTTGGACTTTCTCCGATGCCCCTCCATCCCTATAATTGCCGCCGACTAGCGGGGTTTCTCGCAAAAAATCAGCCGGTAAGCGGTGTTAGGGCAATCGTCGACAGCGGGATCTCCCAAGTGAGCTTCAGAGCGATTCTCCGATGAAAACACTTGCGCTCGTTATGGCCGGAGGGCAGGGCACCCGGCTTCATCCGCTGACGCGCGACCGAGCCAAGCCGGCAGTGCCGTTTGGCGGCAAGTACCGGATCGTCGATTTCGTCCTGTCTAACCTTGTCAACTCGGGTATCTATGCGATCTATGTCCTGGTGCAGTGGCGCTCGCAGTCGCTGATCGAGCATCTGAAGGACGGATGGCAATTCGGCGGGATGCTGCCCGACCATTTCGTGGTTCCGGTGCCAGCGCAAATGCGCTTGGGCGAGTCGTGGTACCAGGGCACTGCCGACGCGATATTCCAGAACCTCAATCTTATCGATGACGTCCAGCCGGATCTGATCGCGGTGTTCGGCGCCGATCACATCTACCGGATGGATATCCAACAGATGATCGAGTTCCACATGGAGCGCAAAGCGGCGGTCTCGGTGGCGACGCTGCCCGTCGCACTCGAAGAGGCCGACCAGTTCGGAATCCTGACGGTGGATTCAGGCTTGCGCGTGCTTGATTTTGACGAAAAGCCAAAAGAGCCGCCGCCCTCGATGCCGGGAGCGCCGGGCAAGTGCCTGGCCTCGATGGGGAATTACCTGTTCGATCCAAAAATCCTGCGCGAGGCGTTGATCGAGGATTCGACGCACCCCGCGAGCCGGCACGATTTCGGCCATGACCTGATTCCGGCGCTGATCAACAAAGTGCCGGTGTATGCGTACAATTTCATGACCAATCGCATCCGCGGCGATTCGGAGGGCAATCTCAGCTACTGGCGCGACGTCGGAACCCTCGACGCCTATTACGAAGCAAACATGGATATGCGCGACGCGCGGCCGCATCTGAATCTGTATAATACCTACTGGCCGCTGCGCAGCGCTTACTACGATCAGCCGCCGGCCAAGTTTGTGTTCGACGAAGACGGGCGGCGCGGCTCCGCGATGCATTCGGTGATCTCCGAGGGCTGCATCGTGTCGGGCGGTACCGTGCGCAATTCAGTGCTGGGCCGCAGCGTGTTCGTCCATTCGTACAGCTCGGTCGAGGATTCTGTGCTGATGGACTATGTCGAGATCGGACGCAACGCGAAAATCCGGCGCGCGATTATCGACAAGAATGTCTATGTGCCCGACGGCGAGGAGATCGGCTTCGATCTGGAACGCGATCGCCAGCGCTTCTTCGTGACCGATTCAGGCCTGATCGTGATCCCCAAAGCGCCCAAGCGGCTGCGCACGGTGGCCTGACGCGATGGAATCCGCACCAACTCCAGAGACCGGCCTTCGCGCGCAAGCCGCGGGCGCGTCGGCTCGCGCATCCGCCACCGAATCTGCAGGACCCTCGCTCGCGCGCGGACTGCCGCTCAAGCGTCCGATTAAACACGCGCACCTTAATCTGAGCGTGCGCGAGCGGCTCCTGTACTGGCTGATGGTCGGGACGCTGCATGTGGTTAGCCTGATTCCCGATTTCATCCTGCTGCCGATCGGCGAATTGGGCGGGCTGATTGGCTATTGGGCCGATCGGCGCCACGTGCGGATCGGGATGAAAAACCTGGACATCGCGTTCCCCGAAAAGACTGAGCCCGATCGCCGCCGTATCCTGCGAGCTTCTTATATCAACCTCGGCCGCGCCGGTGCGGAGTACATACGGCTGGGCGGTTTCTTCCGCATGCGGCTCGCGCGCCGGGTCCGTTACCAGAATCTCGAATACTGGAACGAAGTGGCCAATCGTTACCCGGGCAAGGGACTTCTGGTGATGAGCGCGCACTTCGGCAACTTCGAGTTGATCGCGGCCGCGCACGCGATGCACGGCTACCAGGCCAGCCTCGTGCATCACACGCAGCGCTTTCTGGCGGGTGACGCGATGCTGACCTTCGTGCGCGAACGCGCCGGAGTGGAGCTGATCCGCAAGCATTCGGCCGCGCGCGCCGTTCTGCGCGCGCTCAAGGCAGGCGATTTGATTGCGATCCCATTTGATCAAAATGCCAAGCGCAGTGAAGCGGTTTTCGTTCCATTTTTCGGCGAGATGGCGGCGACGACCAGCGGTCTGGCGCGGCTTGCGATGATCTCGGGCGCGCCCGTGGTCCCGGCTTTTATCGTGCGCGAGCAAAATAATCGCACCCACCGTATCGAGATAATGGAAGAAGTTCCGGTCCAGCGCACCGGCGACACCGACGCCGATGTGCTCGAGAATACGCGCCGATTCGTCAAAGCCGTCGAGGATGTCGTGCGCCGTTATCCCGAGCAATTCCTATGGACACATCGCCGCTTCCGCACGCGCCCGCGCGGCGCCCCGCCGATCTACGATTGGGAAAAGCGCCGCCCCAGCACCTCAGGCCGCCCGCGTCCGCCTACCCGCGAGTAACGGGAGTATCGCGAGGATTGCGAGCGCCGCGATCCATGCTGCCGCGCCGCTGATTAGCGGCTGATGACCCCATCCGGCGAGCCAGCCTGGAAGGATCGCGCGCTCGGCGATCATTTTCGGCCACAGTTTGGATCCGAGGACGAAGCCCGAATGCAGTCCGATTGAGAAATAGACTGAGCCGGTCACGACATACGCCTGCGCGAGTACGATTCCGAGCAGGAAGAGTCCGAAAAGCGTTGGCAGCGCGGTCGCGGGATGCGCGAATTGCGCGCCCGAGCCCGCCAGCGTGCGCATCCCGGCGGTCAAATCGAGTCCGGTGACATAGAAGTGCGCGGGCGAGCGCACCAGATGCGCGAGCGCGTAAATTGCGGCGCTTGCGGCGATTGCGCCCGTGCGGCCGAAGTCCTCGCACATCCCGCCAAACAGAAACGCGCGAAAAAAAGCCTCTTCCAGAATTCCGATCGCGATTGCGGCGGCGATATATTTCGGAAGCACCTTGATCGCGCGCGAGACCACTGCGTCGCGGGCCGCTCCCAGAGCCAGTGCAGAGGCGAACAGAATCGCCATCACGACGATCGCAGTCGCAAACCCGCGGAGCGCGCGCGATCCTCCGTCGCGCGGATTCTTGAAGCCCGCGCGCAGCAACGCGAATAGCCGCAGGCTGCGTGCCGCGTAAAGGATCACGCAGAACAGCGCGACCATCACGACTCGATCGAAAATCCGTGGAAATGGAATCCTGAATCCCGCCCTTGCCACCGCGAGCGCCGCGAACGGTGCGACGATCACCGCCGCGGCCAGCCCGATGGCCAGCGCGATCGCGAATTTCAGAATGAACCAATTCGACATCAGCTACTTCGGCCGCTGCGGCGGAGCCACCGGCGTTGCCGGAGCCATCGGCGGCGGACCCATCGGGTCGATCTGCGGCTCGATCGCGATCTCGACCGGGCAGGCGCGCGCGGGCGCTCGCACGATCTGCATCACCGCGTCGGCGATATCCTCAGGCGCGAGCATCGCCGCGCGATTGAGCCGCTTGTTGGCCGGAATGAGCGCGGTATCAACCAAGCCGGGCACGATGACCGAAAGCTTGATTCCGCGATGCCGCAGCTCGGCGAACGCGGAGCGGGTGAAGGCGACGAGCCCGGCCTTCGCGGCGGCGTACACCGCTTCTCCAGCGGGAGTCTTTTTGGCCGCGGCCGACGCGATATTGATGATCGTTCCGCCGCCCTGCCTGGTCATCGAATCGACCGCCATCCGCGCAATCGCAATCGGCGCGCGCAAGTTCACCGCCAGGACCCGGTCGAGATCGTCTTCGCTCATTTTCGCAAGCGCGGTCCGCGCGGGGGGCCCATCCGGCGTTGTTGATGATCACGTCGATCCGTCCGTAATGGTCGAGCGCGGCCGAGACCAGCGCGGACGCCGCCTCGGGCTGCGCGAGATCGAGCAGCGTGATCAGCGAGCGATCGGGCGCGAGGCCGCTCTCGGCGCGGGTTTCACCAAGTTCCTCCCGGGAGCGCGCTGCCAGACATAGCGCATAGCCTTCGCGCGCGAGAGCCAGCGCGATGGCGCGCCCGATGCCGCGCCCGGCGCCGGTGACGATCGCGACTTTGCCAGGATTCGATTCAGCCACCGGTTCTTCCCACGCCGCCGCGACGCAAGATGCCGTGAGCAAAGATGCTTGCGATATGCGGCGGAGTTGCACAGACTGACTAGCATAAATCGTGGCCGCGTGCGGGAACCCTCCCGGCGGTCCGGAGGGGGGCGGCGGGTCGTCCTTGGCTGCAAATGAACGCGCAAGTCTTTCGCGAATACGATATCCGGGGAATCGTCGAAACCGATTTCGACGATCAGTTCGTCCGCGACTTGGGCCGCGCCTACGCGACAATTCTGCAACGCGCCGGCAAGCAGACTATTATGCTAGGCCGCGATTGCCGGCTGTCGTCGCCCGCGTTGCACGATCGGCTGCTCGAAGGATTGCTCCCGGCCGGAATCAATGTCGTCGATATCGGCATCGTGCCGACTCCGTTGCTCTATTTTTCGGTGCTGCACTGGAAGATGGACGGCGGCACGATGATCACCGGCAGTCACAACGCGGCGGAATACAATGGATTCAAGCTGGGTGTCGGACCGACCACAATCTTCGGCGAAGAAATTCAGAACGTCCGGAAAATCATCGAATCGCGCGATTATGTAAAGGATGCCGCGCGCGGCAAGCTCACGGAAAAATCGATCATCCCGGAGTACAACGAATTTATCCTGGGCCAGTTCAAGCTGCGCCGCGGGATGAAGGTCGCCGTCGATGGCGGCAACGGATGCGGCGGCGTTATCGCAGCGCCGCTGATGAAGCGGCTCGGCCTCGACCTCAAAGAATTATTCATCGAGATGGACGGGCGCTTTCCGAATCATCATCCCGACCCGACCGTCGAAGAGAATATGCGTGGCCTGAAGGCCGCGGTTAAGGAGCAGGGCTCCGAAATCGGAATTGCTTACGACGGCGACGCCGACCGCGTCGGCGCGATCGATGAGAACGGGCGTATAGTTTGGGGCGACGAGCTGATGGTGGCGTTCTCGCGCGCGATTCTGAAGAAGCTTCCGGGTGCGGCGATAATCGGCGACGTGAAATGCTCCAAGCGGATGTACGACGATATCGCGCGCAATGGCGGCCGTCCGATCATGTGGAAGACCGGCCATTCGCTCATCAAGAGCAAGCTCAAACAGGAGCATGCGGCGCTCGCCGGCGAGATGAGCGGGCATATGTTCTTCGCCGATCGTTATCTGGGATTCGACGACGCGATTTATGCGTCGTTCCGGCTGCTCGAAATCGTAAGCGACCAGCGCCGCGGCCTCGGCGCGATTCTGGCCGATCTTCCCAAGAGCACTTTCACCCCGGAGATTCGTCTCGATTGTCCCGACGACCGCAAGTTTGAAGTCGTGCGCCGCGCCGCGGATTATTTCCGCGGCAAGTACGACGTGATCGATATCGACGGCGTGCGCGTGAATTTTCCCGACGGATGGGGTCTCGTGCGCGCCTCCAACACCCAGCCCGCGCTGGTGATGCGCTTCGAGGCCGACAATCCGGCGCGGATGGACGAAATTCGCGCGCTCTTCGAATCCAAGCTCAAGGAACTGGGCGCGATCTAGCGATGGCCCGGCGCGCCGCGCTCTGTGCGCTGATCATCGCGGGCGGACGCGGGACCAGATTATGGCCGGCCAGCCGCGAGCATCAGCCCAAGCCGCTGTTTTCCGCCGATGGAAAAATCTCCCTGCTCGAAGCGACAATTGCGCGGCTCGATCCGCTGGTGCCATGCAAAAAGATCTTCGTGCTGGTCGCCGCCGCGCACGCGAATACGTTTCGGCGCGCACTGCGCGGAATCGTTCCCGCTCGAAACCTGATTGTCGAGCCCGCGGCGCGCGGCACCGCCGTAGCAATCGCCTATGGAATGGCGGCAATCGAGCGGCGCGCCGGCGCGGGCGCGGTGGCCGTGATGCCCGCCGATCACATTATCGAGCCCGCGGCAGGCTTCCGTGCGACGATCGCCGCGGCCGCATCGCTCGCGTCGTCCCGGCACGCGATCGTCGTGATCGGAATCGAGCCGGAGCGGCCCGACACGGGGTTCGGCTATCAGAAAATCGGTCCCGCGGTTGGCGCCGGCTTCAAGGTCGAACAATTCATCGAAAAGCCTCCGCTCGCGCGCGCGCGCCGGATGGTTCGCTCGGGCAAGTATTTGTGGAACGCCGGGATGTTCGTGATGGACTCGCGAACGCTCGAAGCCGAGCTTCGGGCGCATAGCCCGGCGCTCGCGACGGCCGCGAAGGGACTCGCGACGATGCCGCGCGCGAAGTTCGAGCGCGCCTACAAAAGACTCCAGTTCGATTCGTTCGATCGCGAGGTCGTGGAGCGTAGCCGCAACGTGCTCGGCGTCCGCGCCCGTTTCAAATGGCACGACGTCGGCTCGTGGGAAGGGCTAAGGCAGGCGGTAGGCGGCGACGCCAGGAGCGTGACGCGCGGCAATGTGCTGGCGCTAGACTCGGAGCGAATCCTCGCTCATTCAGACACGCGCCTGATGGTAATTTTCGGCCTGAGCGACCTAATCGCAATCGACACCGGCGACGCGATCCTAATCGCGCATCGCAACCAATCTGACGCCATGCGCCGCGTAACCGAAGCCCTCGCCACCCCGGCTCTGCGCAAGTATTTGTAAGCCAAACGGATATTTACCGCCGCGGAGACGGGCGCGCCTTGCCGCATCCTACGAATGCCAACCACCGGTAATTTTTCGTAGGGGCGGC
>JBOHWH010000059.1:0-3819 GCA_050736695.1 Binataceae bacterium (SeqCode)
GTGCCCGACAATGAGAGCCAGCACCTGTCTATCCCGCCGGGTGCATGCGCGAGCAGGGTCTTCATCAGCGCGCCATATTCTCGATTGAAAATCAGATTGCCTTGCATCACGAGGTCGGAAAATTGCGACGCTGCGGGTGCCGACGGGATAGCGGGTTGTTGGTCGCGGGCAAAATTACGTGGACGAAGCAGCAAGGTATCGAGCAGTGTATGAACAATCGCCTTCAAAAACAGTGGATTCGGCCCGTAGGGTGGCTTTGCGATCGTTTCCGAGGATGACGACTTCCGCCAGCGCAACTTTCGTCACGGAGCGCGCGCCGAAAGTTATCTGGCTGTCGGTGAGAAACGCCGGTACAGAGGCGATTGCGCCTTATACCAACCCGGGCTCACACTTCGCGTTTGCAACCCAAATGACCTTGGTGCGAGTCTGACTCGGCTGGAATAAAGCAAAATCCGGTTTAGTTGGAACTGGCGCGAAGACCGAACGCCCGATTCGCATCAACGGAGGTTCGCGTGACGCGGTACGGAATCTGCCTCTCGCCCTTTATGGATATCCGCCATCCGGAGCTCGTACGGCTTGCGCGTGAGGCGGAGGACGCGGGTTTCGCCGGCGTTTTCATCCCGGAAGGCACCAACGACGGACTGATGTGCTGCTATGCGATCGCGTGCGCGACCACTCGAATCCGAATAGCAACGTGGATCGCGAACATCTATTTTCGCGAACCCGTCCTGTGCGCCGCCGGGGCCGCGATGGTGCAGGAGGAGTCCAATGGACGTTTCGTCCTTGGCCTTGGCGTGAGCCATCGACCAGCGATGCAGAGCCTGGGTATTGAAATGGGGAAACCGCGCGAGTTCCTCCGCGGTTACACGCTCGAATTGCGCCGGCTCCTGCGCGGTGAAGCTGACGGGTCGTCGGGCCGTAGAGTGCGAACATCGCCGCCAACGGTTCCTATCTATTTCGCGGCGCTCACGCTCGAAACTGCGCGCCTCGGCGGCGAGCTTGCGGACGGCTTGATGCTCGACCTCTGCACGCCGGAGCGTCTGCGCACGGCGATCGCATCGGCGCACGGCACCGCCCGTCGATGTGGACGAACTCCCGCCGATGTCATCTTAACGACTGGTATCCCGGTCTTTCTAAGTGATGCTCGTGAAGAAGCTTTTGAGGCGGCGCGCCGAACGCTCGGACGTTACGCGACTCTTCCCGCATACAATCGGCTTTTTCAGCGCAGCGGGTTCGACTCCGAGATGACCGCGGTGCGCGACGCCGTTTCCAA
The DNA here is from genome assembly GCA_050736695.1 of Binataceae bacterium (SeqCode). Lineage (GTDB taxonomy): Bacteria > Desulfobacterota > Binatia > Binatales > Binataceae > JBARDN01. The sequence goes on from JBOHWH010000059.1 coordinate 1,274, forward strand.
GGGTGACTCAAATGCGGTGGTGGCGGCGATAAGCGATCGCATGACTGACGCACTTGCGTTGGCGGGACCGAATGCGCGATGTATCGAGCAACTTGAACAATTTCGCGAATCCGGAGCCGATACGCTGATATTGCGTCCGTTCCCGGTTCGTGAAGACTACGCTTCGTGCGTTCGGAGAGCGATCAGGGCTTTTGGTAAATCAGGATAGGCGGGCGACACACGCAGTAGGAATCCTGAGGTGAGGCTGATGCGCAAATCGGCTTCTCGCGAACCGGAGTAACGATGGAACCACCGTGCAATCACATAAGTTTGACGCGCTTAGTCGTGCGTCCCGCCGATATGGATGCGGATCGCAACGTCAGCAACGTTGCCTACTTCGAGTATTTTTTCCAATCCCGGCTCGAGCATCTCAGCCGTTTGGGCGTACTGCGGCCGGGCGTTTTCACCGGCGGCAATCTTTTTGCCCTGGCTGAAAATAGCTGTCGGTATATGGCGCCTTCGTACTACGGCGACGTGTTACTACTTTGGACTGCGACCCACGCGGTCGGACGCAGCAGCTTCCAGCTCGTATATCGGGCATGGCGCGAGCGCGACGGTCTGCTCATTGCGACCGCTCATTCCGTGCAGGTCTGGTTGGATCACGATAATAAATCAACGCCGCTGCCGGCGTCCGTGCGCGACGCTCTGACGGCGTCAGTATGCCCCGACTTACCCAAGACGGCATCGCACAACTGACGTTCAGATTTAACGCGTAGGTACGCAAAGGCTTTGCGCAGCTACGTCGCCGACTGCATCGTTGTCGGGGCTTGAGAAGGAGCGATCGCTACAGCTTGCTGGCCGGCCGCTCTTAGGGAATTTCTCTTAAGTCCTCCGCGAAGTCGGGCGCGAACTCACGCCGCGTTTAATCGCCATTGACGGCGGAACGTGGCGACAGACGACCTCGCCAAGCACTGGCTGCAAGATAATGGTTATGAGGATGTGGCGGTCATGATCGATAAGATCATGGACGAGTCGAAGGCGAACGGGAGAAAACTCGCCGGAATCCTCGAACTGGATCGCCTATCCCCCAATCCTCCTCAGCCGGGTTGCGCAGATTATGGCCCAGCTCCGCATTCAGCATCCGCTCCGCCACGCTTATTCAGCTCGTCGATAGGGGTGGCTTTCGAGTGATGATTGACAGCCCTTACTTACCGCCAGAGCGGGGACTAAGCTTTATTCGTGACTCGTCAGGCGGTCGCAACCAGGGAACAACAAGCGACGGACGTCTCTTATCCAATGGGGCACGTTGACTTCAGTATTGGATGCTGGCTCCTGCCCGAACACGTCAATGGGTTGATCGAAGCGATGGCTGGACAGGAACTCGCTCTGGACACGGGCATTGTGAGGACCGCACCGTGTGATTGCGTGGCCAGCAAAGTCGATCTCGACCGCGACCGTCTGATGATCCCATGGCCGCGACCGCACGTGATCGACCCCGAAGCCTGCCCTGCCCGGCGGAAGTTTCGATGGCGGCCGTTCGTCACCTGTGCTGGGCTGGATATACCGCGTGGTTGATCGTCCCTACACCCTGCTGAGCTGCGCCATGTCGATCGACGGCTATCTTGACGATATGACGGACCAGCGGTTGTTGCTTTCCAGCAGAGCGGACTTCGACCGGGTCGATGCGTTACGGGCGGCGTGCGACGCGATTCTGGTCGGTGCCACCACGGTCCGCAAAGACAATCCGCATCTGTTGGTCCGTGCTCCCGTCCGTCGTCACGAGCGTATGGTACGCGGACTTTCGCCATCGCCCACCAAGGTGACGGTAACCCACGGCGCACAGTTCGCGCGGTCGGCAAACTTCTTTGCCGCGGGAGACATCGGCAAGTTAGTTTATTGCGCGAGCGCAGCGGTAGGCGAGGCCCGCCACCGCCTCGGGTCGTTGGCTACAGTGATCGACGGTGGACGACACGTAGACATGCGCTGGTTGAGCAAGGATCTGCATACGCGCGGCGTACGCCAGCTCATGGTTGAGGGTGGCGAGACAATCTACACCCAGTTCCTTGCCGCTGACCTGGTTGACGAACTGCAGCTGGTGATTGCGCCGCTCTTCGTCGGTGACAACCGAGCCCGGCGGTTCGTCAGTGACGGCAAATTCCCGTGGAACCCGAGCCGGCGCGCGTCGCTGGCCGAGGTGCGCGCCATCGATGACGTGGTGTTGCTGCGGTATGCACTTTCGGCACGATTTCGGATCGACTGAGCAAACGCGCTCACGGCGCGTTGGTGCCTGCCTCTTGGTCGCCAAGCACGCCTATATTTCCCGGCAAACATCTATCGCTGAAGGCGGTGAGCAAATAATCACGAAACGCGCTCATTGGCCAGACCGGTGCGCCGGGACTCGGCAGCATGCCGTCCTGCCAGTTCCAGCCGGATATTCGAGCCAGCACCGCGGGGTCGTGGGCGATGATCGAGACTGGCACGTCGTGGCCTGCATGATTACCCGCGACCAGCTCGAGCGGTTGGTGATCGCCAAGCACGATCAAAACCAGGTTGGGGTCGGGATATGT
>JBOHWH010000060.1:0-2837 GCA_050736695.1 Binataceae bacterium (SeqCode)
GCGGGAAGGGGTCAGGGGTTAGGTCGAAGCGTCGGGCGGACCGATCGGGCCTCCCGTACATTTTTCGACGAAAGCTGCGAATCGCCAAATTGATCATTCGAGCAGGCCGGGGACTGGCTCGATTACAATTCGCCGCGCGTCCATGTCCATCTCCTTCACCACGTCAGCGATTACCGGCACCAGCGTTTCTTTCCGGCCGTTGCGGACCACCAGCACGTCATTTGCTCCGGTGGACAGAACCTCTTGGACTATGCCGATCTTCCGGCCGTCGGTCAGCACGACTTCGCATCCTACCGCCTGGTAGTAATAGAACTCGCCCGGCGCGGCCGCGGGCAGTTCGGACGTCTCAACCATCACGGTCGCGCCCTTCAGCGCTTCTGCCTGCTCCACGTCGGACACGCCTTCGACGATAAGGCGGATCATCCCGGCACCCGCTCGCCCCGCGGAGACGAGCACGTACTCGCGCCGATTGTCGCCGAGCTCGAGCGTTACGCTCTCGGCGTGTGCGAAAGAATTGGAATCAGGATTGTCGGGGCGCATCCGCAGCGCGCCGTTCAGGCCATGCGCGCCGGCGATCCGCCCTATGCGGATCATCTCGCGAGCCGAATCGCCGCGAGTGGATTCGTTGTGCGCGGACAGGCCGATCTCGTTCGAGGCGGGTGCGGAAGTTCGGCGTGAGGGCCGCTCGGCCGATACCATCGCGCTATTTGTCTTCGATAATCTCGAGCACGACTTTGCGATTCGTGCGCGAGGCGACCGCGTTCAGGATCGTCCGGATCGATTTGGCGGTCCGGCCCTGCTTGCCGATTACGCGGCCCAAGTCTTCTTTGGCGACGCGCAGTTCGAGGATCGAGGCGGTGTCGCCTTGAGTCTCTTTGACCTCGACGGCATCGGGATTATTGACCAGTTGTTGCGCCAGGAACTGAACCAGCTCCTTCATGGTTGGCCCCGTTGCAGCGGATCGCGTCAGGCGGAAGTCGCTGCGTTAGAAACCTGTTTGATCAACTTCCTCACGGTATCGCTCGGCTTGGCGCCGACCTTGAGCCAGCGATCGACGTGATCTTTCTTGATCGCCACGCGTGGCGGATTAAACGCCGGGTCATATGTGCCGACCTGATCGACAAAGCGACCGTCGCGCGGCGCGCGCGAATCCGCGACCACGATCCGGTAGAAGGGTTTCTTTTTGCCGCCGTGGCGGCGCAATCGGATTACCAATGCCATTCGTATCTCCTATTCTAGCTCCCGAAGCCCAGTCCGCGCATCATTGATTTTCCGGCGCCGAGCTTGGTCAGCTTTTTCATCATCTTGCGCGTTTGCTCGAATTGTTTGAGGAAGCGATTGATTTCCTGAACCGAAGTGCCGCTGCCCGACGCGATCCGCATCCGCCGCCGGCCGTTCAGGATCATATGATTCTCGCGCTCCTGGATAGTCATCGAATCGATTATCGCCTGAATCCGCTTAAGCTCGAGGTTGGCCTGTTCGGGGTCGGCCGCGCCGGCGAGCTTCTTGAGTCCCGGAATCATTCCGATCAAATCGCCGATCGATCCCATCTTCTTGATCGCCTTCATCTGTTCGGCGAAGTCGGTGATAGTGAATTCGTTTTTCTTGAACTTGCGTTCGAGCTCTTTGGCCTTGGTGGCGTCGTAGTTGGTCTGCGCCTTTTCGATCAGCGTCATCACGTCGCCCATGCCCAAGATCCGCGAAGACAGGCGGTCGGGATGGAAGACTTCAAACGAATCGACCTTCTCGCCCAAGCCGACGAACAGGATCGGCGCGCCGGTAACCGCGCGGACCGAGAGCGCCGCGCCGCCGCGCGCGTCGGAGTCGAGCTTGGTCAGGATCACACCGGAGAGCCCCAGCCGCTCATGGAATCCCAGCGCGACGTTGGCCGCCTCTTGCCCGGTCATCGCGTCAGCGACGAACACGATATGGTGCGGATTCAGCACGGCCTTAAGCCGCGCGAGCTCGTTCATCAGCTCTTCGTCGATCTGCAAGCGGCCGGCGGTATCGATAATGATCGCGTCGTGGCCGCCGGCTTCCGCCCGAGCCATCGCGCGTGAGGCGATCTCGACCGGATCCTCGGTCTCGCGGCTTTCGACTACCGGAACCTCGACCTGCGCGCCCAGCACGCGCAACTGCTCCATCGCGGCCGGGCGGTAGATATCGGTCGAGGCTAGAATCGGATGCCGTTTGCGCTCATTGCTGAGCCATCGCGCGAGTTTGGCCGCCGCGGTGGTTTTGCCCGCACCCTGCAAGCCCACGATCATGATTTTGACCGGAGGCTTGACCTTCAAGTCGAGCTCGCGCGCCTGCCCGCCCATCACCTGGGTCAACTCATTCGAGACGAACCTGACTAGATGCGGCTCGGGGCTGAGCGAGCGCAGGACTTCCTGGCCGAGTGCGCGAGTCCTTACATGCTCGACGAAATCGCGAACGACCTTGATATTGACGTCGGCTTCCAAGAGCGCGAGGCGGACTTCGCGGAGCGCATCTTCGATATTACGTTCGGTGATCCGCCCCTGGCCTTTGAGCTTTTTGAAAACGCCTTCAAGGCGATCGCTGAGAGTGTCGAACATAGGTCAGAGCCGGTATGCGGCAGGTTCAGGATGCGGTGCTGGTACTTCCGATATGCGATCAGTCTAGCAAACCGCCCACGCTAGGCCAGCAGCCAGAAGCAGTCAATCGTCGGCACTGGTTCGGTAGTGTCCTAAATTAGGACACTACCACTGGTTCCTCCCCCATTGTCTGAGATGGGGGAGGACTAAAGGAGGGGGTGACTGCTTCTTCCCACGCGCGCAGGGGCGAGTTGTTCATACGGGACCGATCCACTGTGGCGC
>JBOHWH010000061.1:0-14193 GCA_050736695.1 Binataceae bacterium (SeqCode)
GTTGAAGATCGCACGCGACGCGCGCGACATGCTGGGCGCCAACTGGATCGTGAACGAGTATCCGGTCATCCGGCACATGATGAACCTCGAGACGGTGAACACCTACGAGGGCACCTTCGACGTGCACACGCTAATCCTGGGCCGCGACATCACCGGCGAAAACGCCTTCGACTAGAAAAAAGTCCATCGATTACACCGATTAAAAGATTCAGAAACCTAAGCGGCGGGGCGTGTTAAACAGCGACTGGAGATTACCGACGATGATCAACGCAACCCGGCTCAACCATGCGGCGGTCCGGATCACCGATCCGGAACGCGCGAAAAGCTTCTACGAAAAAGTTCTGGGACTGAAGCAGATCCCGCGCCCGAATTTTCCTTTCGGCGGCGCCTGGTACGGAATCGGCCCGAACGCGATTCATCTGATCTCCAGCGAAAATCGTGGCCAGAAACCTGATCCGCTCGGAGCGCATCTCGCACTCGATGTCGCCGATTTCGATGCGACCAAGCGCTCGCTCACGGAAATGGGAATCGAGTTCCTCGAAGCCCCCGCCAACATGGGCGCCGGCCGCCAGCTATGGATCCTCGATCCCGACGGCAACACCGTCGAACTCCGCGCGGACAAATAGAAACCGCGGATTTCGCGGATTGCCGGACGAATTCTCACAGCGGACGGCGCGGTGGCGCCGTCCGCGAATCATTTTTCAATTTCTTAATCTGTGAAATCGGCGAAACCCGCGGTTTCTTCTTTTACACCCCGGCCAGTTTGCGCGCGTACGCGGCCACGGTCTTGAAATCGTACTCGCGATAGGCCTGCAGCTTCTCGGCTTCGAAACCGCCTTCGGCGTGCACTGCCAGCACCTCCTGATAGCCGCCGTAATCTGACGACGTCAGGTCGCTTATCAGGTTCAAGAGCCGCAGCCGCTTCTCGGCGTCGAAGCCTTTCGCGCCGCCCATATATTTCAGCACGTATTCGCGTGTCGCTTCGCTCTTGAGATCTTCTTCGGCGGGCGCTGTGACCAATAGTCCGCCCGCAAGATCCTGCACGATCTGCACCGCCTGATGATAGTTGTGCGCAAAATGATACTTGGCGACGTTGGTGAGCAGCGTGTTCGGCACGGCAACGCCTTCTTCGATCGCGCAGGTCCGTGCCGCATGCTCGATTAGTCCACGCACCGTCGTGTGATAGGCCGCCAGATGGGTCAGCTTGTCGCGTACGTGCCCCGCGCGCGAGATTCCGTTGGCCTCGGCGATCGCGAAGCCCGCACCCGCCATCAGCTCTAGCAGCGGCAGCTTGTATGAGACCGCGGTGAAGCGATGGAACCGCACGAACGTCAGCGCAAGCAGGCCGGCAAAATCGAGTTCACCGTTTAAGAACACGCGTTCGCGCGGCACGAACACGTCGTCGAACACGGTCAGCGTTTCCATCATCTTGTGCCGCGCGCTGATCGGGTGCTCGAAGGCGTTCTTCTTCGAGCCGCCGTGCGGGCTTGCGATCATCTTGAGCCCCGGCGCGTTCATCGGCACCGCGAACGCAACCGCGTACTGCTTGTCCTCGGGGCGCATCGCGCGCGTCGGCAGCACGATCATCTCATTGGTATTGGTCGAAACCGAGGTGTGAACCTTCGCGCCGCGCACCACGATTCCGTCGGGCCGCTCTTCGACCACCCGGACGTAGTAGTCGGGATGCTCCTGCTGCGTGGGCGGCAGCGAGCGATCGCCTTTTACGTCGGTTTGCGCGACCGCGATCGCGAGATCGTTGTCGCGGCAGTGCCGATAGAACTTCTGGATTCGCTCGCGATACTCCGGATGCCCGGCGGCCGCCATCTTCGCGCCGATGATCTGCAGCGCAAGCAGCGCGTCGGTGCCGATTTCCTTGATCAGGACGACCAGGGTCGCGCCCTCGCGCGTCGATGCGGCAATCAGGTTGCTGCGGTTCAGAAGGTCGTCGCCGTTTTTTGGGACGTGGTAGTAGCGGCTGTATTCGTCACCGCCTTCCTTGATCACCGCCAGCTCGCGATACTTCGGGTCGTCGGCCATCCGGTAGTCGAGCGCCGCGTGCTCAACCGCGATCCCGATTACGGGATGCGCGGTCACGTCGGGCACCTTCTCTCCCCGAAAATACACCGCGCGTCCATCGCGCAGCGAAGCCTTGTACTGTTCGGCTGTCCTTAGTCCCATCGTAGTTTATTCCTCTTGGATAATTTCCGCGCGCAGCGAAGGTTCGCGGCCGGCTCGACATCGGCGCAGGTGAATCGTCAATATAGAAGCGGCCCGCGGCGCATGTCTATCCAAACCTCCACACGAACCCGAATGCACCGTCGCGTTTGCTCGCGGCATTTCGGGAAAAGGAAAGCATGAACGCCAATCCGCTTTTCGATCTGACCGGTAAGACCGCGATCGTGACCGGCGGCAACACCGGAATCGGACGCGCGATCGCGCTCGGCCTTGCGCGCGCCGGCGCGTCGATCGCAATTTTCGCGCGAAATCAGGAGCGCAATCGCGCGACGCTGGCGGAGCTCAAACCGATCGCGCCCAACGCGATCGCGATCGGCCTCGACGTATCCAAACGCGCAAAGCTCAAACCCGCCGTCGCTCAAGTCGAGCGCGAACTCGGCCCGGTCGATATCCTGGTGAACAACGCGGGCTTTGCGGTGCTGAAACCGCTGATGGAGCATACCGAGGAGGATTGGGACTCGGTACTCGAAACCAATCTCAATGCATGCTTTATGCTCTCGCAGATTGTCGCGCGCGCGATGATCCCGCGACGCGCCGGCAAGATTATCAATGTTGCCAGTATCGGAGGATTCAAGGGCACTCCGATCTATCCGTCGTACGGCGTGAGCAAGGGCGGACTGCTCCAGCTCACGCGATGCCTCGCGATCGAGCTCGCGCCACATAATATTCAGGCAAATTCTTTGGCGCCCGGATGGACTACGACGGACATGACGGCATGGATTCGCGACGACCCCAAATACGCGGCGGCGAAAAAGCAGATGATCGAGCGCACTCCAGCCGGCCGCTTCGCCGACGCCGGCGAGATGGTGGGGGCCGCGATATTCCTGGCCTCGGCGGCTTCGAGTTTTGTGACGGGAGCCGATCTGATCGTGGACGGCGGATTCTTTATCGCCTGAAGTTTGCACGCACGATTTCGCGCACAGGAGGAACCGGGAAAGATGGCGGCGCCAAAAATGTTTGACCTCGAGGGCCGCGTGGCGGTCGTCACCGGAGGCAACGGCGGAATCGGCCGCGCAATAGCGATGGGTCTGGCAGAGGCCGGCGCGGCGGTCGCGATCCTAGCGCGCGACGAGGAAAAAAATCGCGCGACAGTCGATGGGTTAGAGAAGCTTGGCGTCCGCGCAACCGCAATCAAGCTCGACGTGACCGACCGCGCGGCACTCGCGCCCGCGATAGCCGAGGCGGAACGCGCACTCGGTCCGATCGACATCCTGGTCAACAACGCCGGAATCTCGATTCAGCGCAGCGCGCTCAAGCATGCGGCTGCGGATTGGGATCGCGTGCTCGAAACCAACCTGCATTCGTGCTTTTTCCTGTCGCAAATCGCGGCGCGCTCGATGGCGTCGCGCGGAACAGGCGGCAAGATCATCAATATCGCGAGCGAGTACGCGCGTTTCGGGGGCGCCGGCGTGGTCTCCTATTCGGCGGCCAAGGGCGGTCTGGTGCAGTTGACCAAAACGATGGCGATAGAATTTGCGCCGCGCAATATCCAGGTCAATGCGATCGTCCCCGGATGGATCAAAACCGACATGACCGTCCCCGCGCAGTCCGGACCCTTCTATCAGGAGGTTCTCACGCGCACGCCAGCCGGACGCTTCGGCGAGCCGCAGGAGATGGCGGGCACGGCGATATTCCTCGCGTCGCACGCCTCCGACTTCGTAACCGGCGCAATAGTCTACGCCGACGGCGGCTTCGCCATCCGTTAGTCATGGTTCCCGCCCGCATCCGATCCCTCGCTTTTCAGAGACTGTCGATAGTCTTTGGCGTGGCCCGAGCAGGATAAGTGCTTCGGCGTCGGCGGTTCCCTGGGATCGTCATTTCGAGCCCTGGGTGAGAAATCCCGAGGCGACCATGCTCCGCGCCGACGCCACATGCAGCAGCCCTCCGCTCGGGATTTCTCCCTGCGGTCGAAATGACGGAACGGCAAGTCTCAGGGGATCCAAAGAGAGTCGTTTCGCGTAGATCCTTCACCTGCGGTTCGCGGACTAAGGCTCTTTAGAAAAAAATCGACAGCCCCTCCAAGAGCGAGGGATTATGTTCGGGCGCTTTAACCGGACGCGCGTAATCCCGTATCATCGCGGACATGGCTTTCGCTAAATCGCGTTCTCCGGCCGCCCAACGCGCAAAGGACTCCGCCGCGGGCGCGCGGCCCGACCTGCCCAGCCTGCCCAAGCTGCGCGTGATGGTGGCGGGCGAGGTGATCCTGGACCGTTATGTCTGGGGTGACGTCTCGCGCATCTCACCGGAGGCGCCGATTCCGATCCTGCGCGTCAACCGGCGCGAGGAAAAACCCGGCAATGCCGGCTTCGTGATGGCGAATCTGTGCGCGCTCGGCGCAGCCGCCTCCGCCCTCAGCATCGTCGGCGCGGATCGCAACGGGATGCTCCTGCGCGACATTTTGAGCGGACTCGGAATCGGCACGCGCGCGCTGATCACCGATCCCGATCGGCCGACGATCGTCAAGGAGCGGATGCTCGGTTCAGTGCAGGCGGCCAATCGCGGCACGCAGCAGCTTTTGCGCGTCGATGAAGAGGATCCGTCGGCGCTCTCCCGCACGCGCGAGCGCGAGCTTATCGCGCGCTACCGCATGGAGCTTCCGCGGATCGACGGCGTGCTGATTTCCGATATCAACAAGGGCCTGCTGACGCCCGCGCTGGTGCGCGCGATTATCGGCGGCGCGCGCCGCCGCCGTATTCCGGTGATTGTCGATCCGTGCCTGTCGGGAGATTTCTCGCTCTATCGCGGCGCCGGCGTGCTCACGCCGAATCGCTACGAAACCGAGCAGGCCACGGGCATGAAGCTGGTCGATCGCGACGCATGGCGCCGCGCGGCCGAGATGCTGGTGAAAAAGCTCGAGCTCGACGCCTGCCTGATCACGCTGGATCGCGACGGGATGTACCTGTCTGAGCGCGGCGGCGCGGACACCTATATTCCGACCGTGCCGCGCGACGTTTACGACGTGACCGGCGCCGGAGATGTCGTGCTGAGCGTGTTCGGACTGTTCGCGATCGCGGGGCTTGGCTATTCGTCGGCCGCGCGGATCGCGAACCTGGCCGCGAGTATCGAGGTAACGCGAATCGGCGCCGAAGTGATCACGCGCGAAGATCTGGCCGAAGCCCTGCGTCCGCCGCATCAGGGCTACGAACGCAAGATCGTAGCGATCGATGAAATCCCCGCCGTGCTCGAGCGTGAGCGCCGCGCCGGCCGCACGGTCGCGTTCACCAACGGATGCTTCGATCTGCTGCACGCCGGACACGTGCAGGCTTTGAGCTTCGCACGCGCGCAGGCGGACACGCTGGTCGTCGGCCTGAACAGCGACCGCGGCGTGCGCGCGCTAAAGGGAAAGGCGCGGCCGGTTTATCCGGCGGCTGAGCGCGCGAGAATTCTCGCCGCACTCGAATGCGTTGATTATGTCGTGATCTTCGATGAAACGCGCGCCGAACGGGTAATCCGCACCGTCAAGCCGGACGTGCTAATCAAGGGCGAAGATTGGCGCGGCAAGATCGTCGATGGGCAGACTTTCGTCGAGGCGCGCGGCGGACGCGTGGTGCTGTCGCCAACACTGGCGGGCCGCAGCACGACCAATACTATTGCTCGTCTCGGCCGGAAGTGAAGCGCCGCCGGATCATCCCCAGCATCGAGTCGAACTCCGGCATCCGAAGCGCCCACGTGGTTCCCAGGTAAACCGCGCCAAAGACGGGCAGCACCACGAACCCGCGCAGGCGCGGACCCATCCCGATTGTTTCAAGCTTGAGCGCAAAAGCGATCGCCGCCGCGACGAGCGCAATCCCCCATAACTTGGCAAGGTACACGCGCGCGATACCGGTCCATCCAACGCGCTGATTGAGCCGCCATCGGAGCAGCGCAAACTCGACCCATCCTGAAACTCCGGCCGACGCGGTCAGCCCAGCGACGCCCCATCGCGATGCGATTCCCAGCATCGCGGGCAAGATCAGCGCGCAGAAATAACCGAGCACCAGCGTCAGCGAGACGCGCACGATCGCGAATTTCAGCGGCGTGCGCGCATCCAGCATCGCGTAGAACGCATTGATATAGAGCCGCGCCGCCGTGTTCGCCAGCATCCCGATTCCAGCGCCCGCAATTACCGCCCAAACGTAAATTGCGTCGGCATGGCTGAAACTTCCGGACTGAAAGATCAGCGCGCAGATCACGTCGCCGAGCGCGATAAACGCTACCGCCGATGGAACCACCAGAAATGAGATTTGCCGCAGGCCCGCGTTGAGCCGGATGCGCAACGTCGCTCCGATTTCTTCCGCAGTGCCGCTCGCGCGCGACATCGTGGGCAGCTCCGAGGCGGCGATCGAGGTTCCGAACAGGCTCAGCGGCAGCATGTAAAGAATCTGCCCGTAGTTGAGCGCGGCGACCGCGCCGGTCGGGAGCAAGCTTGCGAGCAGCGTGTCGATGTAAGCGCTCATTTGGCCCACGCCGCGGCCGGCGATGACCGGGCCGAGGTTCCGAAACACGGAGCGCAGCGGACCCGCGACGGCCTTAAAATCGATCCGGATCCGCCGCAACAATTCGAACGTCTGCGGAAGCTGTACGATCACTTGCAGCGCCGCGCCAATCACCGCTCCCCACGCTATGTCGATCGCAAGGCCGTCTTGCGTGCGGCGCGGTCCGAACCATAGCAGCGCCGCGATTATCGCGACGTTCCATACCACCGAGGATGCGTACGAGGCGAAGAATCGGTGATGGCTGTTGAGCACGCCCAAACACCACGCCGACATCACCAGCATCCCGGTGCCGGGAAACAGGATGCGAACGATCGTGACCGTAAGCGCGCGCTTGTCGCCGGAAAACCCTGGAGCGATCACGTCGATCAGATACGGCGCCAGCGCGATTCCCGCGATCACCAGGATCGAGGTAGCCAGCGCGAGAATCGCGCCGAAACTCCAGGCAAGCAGATCGCCGTTCTCGTCGTCGCCCTCACCGAGCATCTTCGAGTAGACCGGAATGAACGAGGCGGACAGGACGCCCTCTCCGAGCAAGTTCTGGAGGAAATTTGGAATCCGGAATCCGGCCTGAAACGCGTCGGCTGCCGCCGAGTTGCCGAGGAAATGCGCGAAGATCGTCGCGCGAATCAGTCCGGCAATCCGGCTGAGCAAAATTCCGGAAGCGACCATCCCCGCACCGGCGCGGCCCTGCATCGGCGGCTTTGGGCTTGCTGGCGCCGCCGGATCGGTTTCGGTTTTGATGCTCTCAGCCAACGGTCCGAGAAGTATAGCGACCGCTGGGGCATGTGTCTTTGCCCTTCGGCTGGGTCGCCGATATTCGCTTCGGGATATCCGCTTCAGAGGGGTCCGGTTCCACACCGAGCGCCGCTGCGCTGAGGCGCGCCTCAACCAAAAAAAGGCCGGTGATTGTTCGCCGGCCTTTTCCGATTTAGCGGAGTGTATGCGCGCTTACGCCGCCGACGCCATCTCCATCACGCCGAGCTGCTTGTACCATGACTCGGTGCGATCATTGATCAAGTCGAGCTGGCGCAAGCATGGAATGATTGTGTCGACGAACAGAAATGAGTTGAACTGGCGATCGAGGTTGCTCTCGGCTTCGGCCCACGCCGGATTGCGATGCATCTCGTCTTCGATATCCTTCATCGAGATGCCGACCTCTTCGAACACCTGGCCGCCGGACAGAAAGCCGTCGCGCGGCACGCCGTCTTCGACCTTCGTCACCATCAGGTCGCACGCGGTAAAGGAGAATTCTTCGAGCTCCTTCTTTTCTTTGCCGTGAAGTTTTTTGACCGCGTCGCGCAACGCCAGCATCCCGAAGCCCACGTGGCGCGATTCGTCCTTCATGATGTACTCGAGCAGTTCCTTCAGCAGATCATCCTTGGTTTCGCGCTGCATGAAGCGAAATGCGGCGATCGCCAGACCCTCGGCCACGATCTGCATCCCGACGTACTTGGGCTCCCAGCGCTCGTTCTTCATGATCGCGGTGAGCAGCTTCTCGAGCGTCGGATCGATCGGATAGATGCGATCGAGCTTCGTGATGTATTTGCGGAAGCCTTCGACGTGGCGCGCCTCATCGAAGACCTGCGCTGCCGCATTCATCTTCGCGTCAAGGTCCGGCACCGCATCCACGAGCTGGCCGCATACCATCAGCGCGCCCTGCTCTCCGTGCAGGAATTGCGACAGGCGCCAAGCCGCGAATTTGCGGTTCAACGCGAGCTTTTTCTCGTCGGAGAGCGAGCGATAAAGCTCGGTCTGGAACATCGGCATCATGGTCATGTCGAGCACTTCTTTCTCGATCGGCCGGTCCCAGTTGATCGTGGTGGAGACGTTCCACTGATCGCGCTTGGCGTTCTCATACAGGCGGTCCATCTGCGGAAACCGCACTTCGTAGTTCCAGTCGAACACGCTGTCGAGCGGGGTGTGTACGTCAGTCCGTTCGTGAGCCATAAAGAGATCCTCCACTGATTAACGGTGTTCGAGTCGAACTGCTCGCTCGAGCCCGCCTAATGCGAAATTAACCGCCGCTTCCTTGAGCTCGGCGATCGGCATATCGCCGCGTTCCAGCAGCCATGAAATTGCCTGCGAGAGCATCCCGATTGTCAGATGCGCCACCACGTCGGCGCGCGCTCCGATCGCCGGCGCCAGCTCGTCGCGCAAATCGTTAATGAAGGTCTCGTGCACGCGAATCTTCAGATCCAGAAACGCTGGGCTATGGCCGAATACGATCCGGAAGCCTTCCGGACTCTCGGCCGCCGCATCGAGGATTGTGCTGATCGTAATCCGCAGCTTGTCGGCCGGGCTTCCGAAGCCAACTTTCGCTTCGGTCAATCGCTCGCGCAGCGTCTGCGCACCGTCGGCGATAAGCTCGATGAAAATTTCGTTCTTGGTCTTGAAATGGAGGTAGAAGGTGCCGAGGCCAACGTCAGCTTCGGTCGCGATGTCCGCGATACGGGTGTTGTGGTAGCCCTTGGCCGCGATTACGCGCTCAGCGGCTTCGAGCAGATCGCCGCGCGTCTTTTCACGACGGCGATCGAAACGATTCGGCGCTTGTTCGGGAATCTTATGAGCGAGTTCCGCCATCCACATGAAAATCTAATCGATTATGAAGGATATGTCAATCACGACTCTCAATTCATTACTGACAATAGATTCAGATATGAATGCAGGACCGAATAATCCACAGATTTCGGATTTCAGAGATTCCAGAGAAATTCAATGCGGCAAGCGCCCGTTGGGGCGTTGACCGCTTAATCTGTGAAATCTGTGTGATCTGTGGACTTTTTTTGTTCGGAGTCGCGACTAGTTGCCGCTGTCAGAGGGCGGCTGGTCGGAACTATCCGGATTGTCCGGCGAGCTTTCGTCAGGCGTGACTTCTTCCGGCACCACGACCGGTTCGGTGAAATCGGCCGCCAGATTACAGCACATCACGTAACTCGATCCGGCGCGCGGCTGCGCCGCGTAGGCTTCGAGCGAGCCGTCAGCCTGCACCTTGACCGCCTGATAGCTAGTCGATCCCGAAGCCCGCTCGATCGTGAACACATAGAACGAACCGCGGTCCAGCGGTTCGGGAGGACCTTCGTCGGGAATGAGTTGCTGGTAGTGCGCGGGAAGTTTTCCATAGTCGAGGGTTGCGGGCGCATAGTTGGCTTTGCTGAAAGTCGAGATCACGTCGGTGAAACCTTTGTCGGACTTGAGCGACCAGATCGGCACACCGCCGTCGAAGCGGACGACCGACGCGACGCGCCCGCCGGATCCCGAGGCGTTCGCGATCACTGCGGCGCCAAAGAACTTGGTCACCGTCGCGCGCACCAGAGTGTCGCCAGGCTTATGATAGGTGATCTCGACCGTAGCCTTCGGCGGCGGCATCGGTTCGCCGGGACCCGCGTCCACCACGTCGTCGGCGTCATCGCTGTTGCCGCCGCTCAGGTATGAGCATCCGGCGACCATCAGAGAAATAGTCATCACGGCTGCGATCGCACTCGTCCATAAGCGCCAACGCGCGGGCGCGCCTACTTCATTTTCCATCAACATACCGATCGGCTAGTCTCTGCGGCCGGGTGGACATCGGGGATTCAAACGAAAAGATCGCGCTCCGGCCCCTTCTAATTTATGCGCAGGGACAGACCGGCCTCAACCTGTGCGCGACGCTTTCCGCGATGCATCCGCTGTATTTCTATAATGCTCGCCTGGGCGGCGGCAAACCTCGTGTTGCGTTCAAGATTTACCCTGCCCAAAGCTCGGGTCCGGACGTAAGATGGATCTATCGCCGGCGCGGCCATCCGATTGTGAGCCGGGTGGATCAGCAGCGCAGGCGCAGGGAACCGTCTCCGGAAGAATTGCGGCGCGGTGATTCCCGATCAATTGCAAACGGGCACTTGAGAAATTGATTCTCTCGACGCGCTCTCCGCGCCAACCCAGCCGCATCGGGGGCTGACTCGCGTCGGCGTGTCGTTCGATCAAGAGTGACAAAACCTTAAGATGAAACGACCGCTCGCGAATCGCTGCGCTGCCTCTTGCGCGCCCCCTCTTTGGCGCGCCGATGTAACTGAGAGGCAAGTGTGAACCTGGTCTTCCTTCGCGCGCCGAAGGGTCCGTCCGCCTTCGCCGCAAAAGTTGAGGAGCCGATCCGCGCGGAACTATTCGGCATCGAGCGCCTGGAGCAACACGCCGAAAGCCTCGCGGCTGCGCAGGTGGTCGCAACCAAGCTAAAGACCGGGCGGCGTCTGGCGACGCGGCTGCGGGACAACGGCGGGATCCTGCTCGACACCTATCGCGCTCTGGCCGACGCGATCCGCGAAGAACGCGCGATTACGCCCGCGGCCGAGTGGTTGGTCGACAACTTTCACGTAGTCGAAGAGCAGATTCGCGAAATCCGCGACGATCTGCCGCGCGGTTTCTACCGCCAACTGCCGAAGCTCGCCGACGGTCCGCTGGAAGGCTATCCACGCGTCTTCGGCATCGCCTGGGCTTTCGTCGCGCACACCGACAGCAGATTCGATCCGCAGATGCTGACCAAATTCGTGCAGGCCTATCAGCGCGTGCAACCGCTGACGATCGGCGAACTGTGGGCGATCGCGATTACGCTACGAATCGTTCTGGTGGAAAACCTGCGGCGCGCCGCCGCGGAAATCGTGGCCAGCCGCGCGGCGCGGCAGCAGGCTGATCTCCTGGCTAATCGCCTCTTGGGCGTTGGCGGCAAAGAAGCGGAGCCTGCGGAAACTGCGCTCAAGCGCTTCGAACGGACGACCTTGCCCAGGGCATTCGCGGTTCAACTGGTACAGCGCCTGCGCGATCAGGATCCCAAGGTGACTCCGGCGCTGGTGTGGCTCGACCGGCGCCTACTAGCCCAGGGCACGACGGCCGACGATGCCGTCCAGGCGGAGCATCACGCGCAAGGCGCGATGAACGTGACCGTACGCAACGTGATCACGAGCATGCGTTTCATATCGGCCGTCGATTGGGCCGAGTTTTTCGAGAGCGTCAGCCGGGTGGATGCGGTTCTGCGCGCAGGCAGCAATTTTGCCGCGATGGATTTTCCTACTCGCGATTCTTATCGGCACGCAATCGAAGAACTCGCACGGGGTTCGCGCCATACCGAGATCGAAGTCGCTCGGCGGGCGATTGCTGCCACCAAAGTCGCGGCCGCCGAGGGTCCGAACCGCGATCGAGCCACCGTCCGCCGCGAGCAGGATCCTGGCTACTACCTAATCTCGAAGGGGCGTAAATCGCTCGAACGAGAGCTTGGGTTTCGCGCGTCTTTGCGCGACCGGATCGTCCACGCCAACTCCAACGCCGGAATTCTGGACTACCTCGGAACGATCGCCTCGATCACCGCGATTGTCGTAGCAGTACTCGTGTTTGCTCTGGTGGAGTCGGGTGTCAGCGGATGGGCGCGCTGGGTTCTCGCGCTGCTCGCCGTGATCCCGGTAACCGATGCCGCCGTGGCGTTGGTGAACCACGCGGTTACGATCTTCATCGGCCCGGAGCCTCTTCCCGCGTTGGAGCTTCATGACGGAGTGCCGGCCCGGCTGCGCACGATGGTGGTGGTACCTATGCTTCTCGCGTCGAGCAGGCAAATCGAGGAACAGGTCGAGCGCCTGGAGGTTCACTATCTGGCCAGCCAGGACGGCGACCTGCGTTTTGCGCTGCTCTCGGATTGGACCGATTCCGCGACTCAAAATGCGCCGGACGACGAGGAGCTTCTGGCCGCCGCCGCTGCCGCGATCGCGCAGTTGAATGAACGTCACGGATCGGCGCCGGACGGCGAAAGATTTCTGCTGCTTCATCGCCGGCGAACCTGGAACCCGGCGCAGGGAAAGTGGATGGGATGGGAGCGCAAGCGTGGAAAACTCCACGAGTTGAATCGTTTGCTCCGCGGTGCAACCGACACAACTTTCCGTGCGATCGCCGGACAGGCCGTGGCCGTGCCCGCCGGGGTCCGCTACGTGATCACACTCGACGCCGATACACGGCTGCCGCGCGGGGCGGCCAAGCGTCTGATCGGCAAAATGGCTCACGCGCTCAACGGTCCGCGGTTCGACCCGCGATGCGGCCGCGTGGTCGATGGATACGGCGTGCTTCAGCCGCGGGTGACGCCGTCGCTGCCGACAGGTCACGACGGCTCGGTCTTCCAGCGCGTATTTTCCAGCGCCAGCGGAATCGATCCGTACGCATTCGCGGTTTCCGATGTGTACCAGGATTTATTCGGCGAGGGTTCGTACAGCGGCAAGGGAATCTACGACGTCGATATTTTCGAAGCCGCGCTAAACGCCCGAGTTCCCGATAACACGCTCTTGAGCCACGACCTTTTCGAGGGAATCTTCGCCCGCGCCGGACTGGTGTCCGACATCGAGGTCGTAGAGGAATATCCGTCGCGCTACGACGTTGCCGCCGCGCGGCAGCATCGATGGGCTCGCGGCGATTGGCAATTGCTCCCGTGGATTGTCGGGCCCGGGCCGCGCTCGAGGACCAGCGGCGGCGCGGCTGGAACCGAGCGGCAGCGGGTTGCGATTCCCGCTATCGGGCGGTGGAAAATGATCGATAACCTGCGCCGTACTTTGTCAGCGCCGGCAACCTTCCTTGCCTTGCTGGCCGGATGGACGCTCGGCTTCAAGTCCGCCGCGGTCTGGACGGTGTTTATCCTCGCGACGCTTGCTCTGCCTGCGATGCTGCCGTTCTTCACCGGGCTGGTGCCGCGGCGCCTGGGCATTTCCAAGCGCAGCTACGTCCGCGCGGTGGGCAGGGATCTGGCCGTTGCGGCTTCGCAGACCGCGATGATCGTGACTTTGCTCGCGGACCAGACGTGGCTGATGACTGACGCAATCACGCGTACTTTTTACCGTCTATTCGTAAGTCATCGGCGGATGCTCGAGTGGGTGACCGCGGCGCAGGCGAAGTCGGCGACGCATCTCGATCTTCGCGGTTTCTATAGCAGAATGGCCGGTACGGTCACGCTCAGCATCGCGGCCGGGGTCTTCGCCGGGTTCGCAGGACACGGAGCAGATCTGATCGCGGCGCCGTTCATATTTTTATGGATTCTTTCGCCGGCTGTCGCACGCTGGGCGAGTCTTCCTCCTCCGCTTGCAGGAGCCAAGCCGCTGCGCGTTGCCGATGCTCTCGCGCTTAGACTGTCCGCACGCCGAACGTGGCGCTTCTTCGAAAAATTTGTGACCCCGGACGATCACATGCTTCCCCCCGACAACTTCCAGGAGGATCCGAAACCGGTGCTGGCGCATCGCACGTCGCCCACCAATCTGGGACTCTACCTGCTGGCCGCCATATCGGCGCACGACTTCGGCTGGGTCGGCACTCACGAGGTCGTCGAGCGGCTGGAAGCCACCTTCGAGACGATGAACCGGCTCGAGGTTTTCCGCGGCCACTTTTACAACTGGTATGAGACTCGCGACCTGCGTCCGCTCGATCCGAAGTACGTCTCCTCGGTGGATAGCGGGAATCTGGCAGGCCATCTGATCGCATTCGGCAA
>JBOHWH010000062.1:0-14619 GCA_050736695.1 Binataceae bacterium (SeqCode)
CTCATAACGACGGCAGTTGAAGCGCTGACGCGAGCGCTGAACGATGGCGACGAATCGCATGCGCCGGGATCCTGGATGGACGAGACGCCGGGCAACCAAATCAACCACCTGATGGCGCACAGTGCGGCGCGCCCGATACATCGCAAATTTGCCCGGCGCTCAACTCATGGCTTGACGGCCGGACATTTGTTCGTCGTGCCCGGCTGTTGGGTGTAGGTGCATTGAGTTCCGGCCAGGGTACTGCTTTCGAGATTAAAGGGAACGTTAAAGTAAGCGAAATCAGCACTGTCAAACGTGCCCGCCTTCGGACGCCGATTGGAATCGTCGGCGACGAAGCACTTGTCCTTCTGATCTCCTGAGCATGCGGCAGGGAAGGTAACCTGGAAGGCGGGACAGCCCGGCGCCGGACAGTCCAGATCCTTCACCGACCAATCGCAAACAGTCTGACCCGCGGGATTAGTTTGACCGCAGAAGGCGGCGTACGGCCCCGCCGTATTGCATTGACAGCGGTTGTTTTTGAAGTTGCACATCGAAGCGGGCTGGCAATATTGTTGGCCGAGTGATTTTGGCGGATTGGCGCTCGGAATTAGAGTGCTTAGAGAATAGATGCCGGCGATCTTGGACATGTCGGTTTTCAGAGTCAAAATGCCGGTGCTCGATTTGTAATCACTAACCCATGCTTTGGTATCAGTGTCCGCCTTCTTCGCCGGAGTGAAGTGGAACGGCAAGATCAGGCCTTCATAGCCGTACTTTACATTCGTTGTACCGAAATCGTCGGGCAAATTCTTACCAACGAATACCTGATAGGTCTGCGTCGTATCCGGCTTCGTGTACAGAAAGAAGAGATCGTACAAACCTCCGCCGATAAACGTATTGGTGCTTGGGAAATTGTGGTCCGTCTGCGATTTAGTCGAAACCGTGGTATCGATGTAGTACCATCCGTGATTGACGGTGAGGCCGCTGCGCTGGAAGTTGTTCTGCCCCATCATCCGCTTCAGTTGCGTGTTGGGGTTTTCGCTTTCGTTGGCCTTGAGGAGCTGCCGGTAAAGCGGTACGCCGAGGCATCCGTAGGGTGCACTTGACGTCGTACAGACGCTACCCCAGCTGTTGGGGTTTTTTGTGTCGGTGCAATAAGAGGGTGACACTTGGCCAAGAGGCGGCGTTGGCACCGTCAGTGCACATTCGGGATAGACTACAGTACTCACATATTCATAAGGGCTGGTTTTGGCGCTAGCCGGTAGGCATTTGGAATCAGGCTCAGGCGGCTTCGTCTCAGTATTCACAGTACTTGCATATTCCGAAGCGCATTCCCAAGCCTCGGTCGGAGCGTCGAAGAAGTTCTCCTTGTTGACCGAGATAGTTTCAAACTTGCCCGCCCCGGCTTTTGGGGTTGGCGTAGCGGTGGGGCCCAGACCAACCGGGCTGGTCAGGCCGGTCAGCGTGCCGTCATCGTCGTTCAGCACGGTCTCGCGATCGATATCGGTAAAGCCTTCGAACGTAGCCGGGTTCCAAGTGCAATACTGCGCCTTTGTTTCTGCTTCATCGGTTTTGAAGCTGAAGAGGCCGGGTTCGAACAGCGGGCTGGTAACAAAGTGGCGGATGTCGACGCCGCTGAAGAAGAGATTGATCGAATGAAACGCGGGCGCATAGTAGAAACCGTTGGGCTGTTTCCAGCCAATTGCCGCGTTGGGCTCATAGCAGCGATTATTTTTCGCGTTAGCCGGCTTATAGGCGAGTAGGCCCGCAACACCACCACTAATAAAACCTGCGTATTGGCAAGGATTGCCTGCAAGATTACTGGGTTCGCATTTGCCGCCCTTGGTGTCCAAGACGTCGCCGGTGACGGTTCCGTTGGAGGTCAGGAAGGTCGGGTGAATATTGAGATAGGCGTTAGAGTCCTGGAAGACGGGGCCATCGTAAACGCTGAACATGCGCTGGAAACCCGCAAAGTTGGTGACCTGAAAGTTCACGCCGTCGTTCTGCGACAAACAGTAAGCATTGTTAGCGTTTCCGTTGAAGGGATCGGCCGCGCAGGTCAATCCCTTGATCACATTGGGAGCACCGGTACTATCCGTGCCAATCGTGGCCGTAAATGGATTGAACGGTCCGGCGTTGGAGGTGTACGGATTCGTTGCGAGGCCATCCTTGTAATTTGAATTTTGCCATTGGGAACTACCGATCAATGCGGTCTGGCGCACCAGCCCCCAATAACCGGGAAACACAGAAGCAGCGTCGTAGCCGCCGCTGGTGACCATGTTGATGCCGGCGTTCTGGGGGTCGCTTACGACGTCGTCCAGGGCCAGCGACCACAGCGATCGCAACCACACAGCGGCAAAGTTAGTCCCCGCCCAGTTGAATGAGGTTGTGAACTTGTTGAGCGCCACCACGTCGCAATTGGCTTCATTGCCCGAGGAGCAGATGGGAACCCCTGAGCAATCGGCCGTGGCGCTGCCCGCATCTGCGTTTGGACATCGCGTCGGCAGACGCAGGCCAGAGACATTCGGCCAGTAATTGGTGTCGGTCGTCACCGGCGCTTGCGGCGAGGGCAACATCAGAAGCGTAGAGTTTTGGGACTTCAGCCAACTCGGATCTATCTGATTGACGCCGTTGCAGGCGTTGATCGCGCCAACCTCTACAAAACCTTCCATCGCGGTGGTGCAGGAGTTGCCCACGAAACTCTGCAGCGGGGTCGTGCCCGCCCGACCCAGCCCCACTTGCTCACCGGCGTACCCGAACCATTTCTCGGTCTGAGAAGGACCGCTAATCGCGCCCGGCACGAACCAGTAGCACGCACCACAGGTGGCGGCGCCCGCCGCCATGTTGTACTGAAAATCGTTCATCCCATTCATGATCCAGAATACCGACGGATTCTGTGAGTCCGCGTAGTGAGCAAGATCGCTATAGCCACTGGGACAATTTTGAACGTTAGCCTTGTCGCACGGCGGAGGTGGGGGATTCCCAGTAGGTTGTACCCATTTAGCTGTCAGGATGCCTGGAACCATCCGCGGATTCTGCGGATTTGCCGTGGTGAGGCCATTAGCCACTGCGGCGCGCGCAAAAACCCCGAGGTTGGCGTAGAGCTGATTGCCGGTCTCGGTGCCGTCTTCGAGATAGTAGCCGTGGCCTATAGACTCGTAACCGACATTGCGCGCCAGCCGGACCCCTTGGGTTCCGTGCAGCACGATCCAGCGCGTCATCGAATCCCAGACCGAAGAGTCCTTGACGAAGGTGGGCGGCGGCAGAGTAGCGCCCGCGGCCGGCGTCTGACGCACCATGTGAAAGTGCACCGGGTAGTGCATGATGCTGCCGCCCTGGCCGAGCTGATAAAATTCGACGCCTTGCACCTGGTAGTTCAGGAAGCCCTGACGCACGATGGTGTGGCCGCCGAAATAGTTGTCGGGATTTCCTGGATTCACCGCGAAGTCCAACCCCGGGGTATCGCCGTCGGAGACTATCCGGATACTGCGCGTCAGCAGTCCCACCGCGGCGCGCATATCAGCCGAGGCCGGGAAGTTCGTCCCAAGGCGTGAAATGCCCGGATATGACGCATTGGACAAGTCGAACAATTGCCCGTTGTGCGGATACTGGACCCCACTCACAAGATTGACTGTGTTGCTGGATCCCGGCGTACCTTTGACAGTCAGTTGCTCCGAATGTCCCGGCAGGTAATCGGTGGTGGTCAGGACGATCTTGTCTCCGTCCTGCCAATCAACCGGACCAGCGACTTGCAGGCTCATATCTCCCGGCAGCGCATCCTTGGTCAGACGTACCCAGCTCGTCCCCGTGCAGGAAGAACTGTTTTCCATGCATCCCGTCTGCGCCGTGGCGCCGTAGGTCGCACCCTTCTTGCCAAATAGTTGCAACGTGCCGTTGTAGGACACGGCCAGAACCTTGTGGCCAAAGTAGGCACCCGCAACATCGTTCGGGTCCAGAGTGGTGTAGTCATAAAAACAATCGTTCACTCCGCCCGGTAGGTTTGGGGTGGAGGTACACGAAGTCGGATTCAGCGAGCGCGTGTTGGTTCCCCAGGGAGGGCTCGGGACGCCGCAATTGGCGGTTTTACATGTAACCCCGGCGTCAGCCGGTTTACCCCACAGGTGAATTGTCAGCAGCCCGCCGGCGGTTCCGATCGGCGTGGTTGTGCTGCCCGCGATCAACTTTCCGTTGCTCTCGACGACGATGTTCTCGGCGTAGAAGTTGATCAACGCGTCATCAAAGTTCAAACTGCCGTTGTTGGTGATATTGATGCTGTGGAAGTAGTAGGCCAGCGGGGCATTTGGGCTGATGGCGCCCTTGACCTCGCACGGTCCGGTAACTTCGAGATCCGTGGTCATGCCGCTGGTCGAATCGTTCTGCTGCAACGGCGTGGCGGTATCGCAGGTCTGAAGGGTTTGCGCCATCGCGCCCCCGGTGAACACGAGGACCATGAGCAAGCAGCTTAAGCAACCCAGCGAAAATTTGTTGGAAAACTTGTTGAATCGGTTAATTCGACGCGGCCCTGCCATTACGACCTTTCCCCCAGTATCTCCGCAATTTCTTCGATCTGATTGCGTTGATCGGATAGAACTATTAGAGGCTATTACATAACAGCGAGATCGGTTTCAAGAGTTCGCCAGCCGACCGGACGCCAAGATACGAAAAAGATACGAAGATACAGAGGACATGCGGGGGATATGAATAGGACAACGCCGGAGATTCTTTGCAAACCTGATCTTAAACTTTGCCTGATCTTCGGCCTGATGCTAAGCCTGTTGCCGCTCGCCGGGTGCGGTGGTAGCGGCTCGTCAACCACGCACCACCATCGCCGGCCGACGCCCACTCCTTCGGCTACTCCTACGCCTACGCCCCCCGCGGGCATCGCCGGTTTTATCTTTGGCGGTTCTCCGACAGGTGGCAGTCCAATCAGCGGCTCTGAGGTTACTCTCTACCAGGCCGGTGCGACCGGCTATGGCGCCGGGGCGGTCCAGCTTATGCAAGTCACCTCTTCGTCGGATGGCGGCTTCGATTTCCCGTCCGTCACCTGCCAGACGACAGGAGATTCGCAACAGATATATTTGGCCGCGGCCGGCGGCACGGTTAAGGGTCAAAGCGGCGCCAATTCCGCTATCGCGCTTAGCGCAGGCGTCGGCTCGTGCGCCAACTATGCTCACTCAGTGGTTGTCAATGAAGTGACTACGGTTGCGACGGTTTGGACGCTGGATCAGTTCATGGATCCATCGGGACAGAATATCGGGACCGCTTCGACCAACCCGAGCGGTCTCAGCAATGCCGCAACCGCGATGACCTCGAACAGTTTGGTGGACCTGAGTACAGGGCTCGCACCCGACTCGTTCCCTCCAGGGGTTAATTCGCCCACCGATACGCTATACTCATTGGCTAATATATTGTCGGGATGCGTCGATTCATCCGGGGCGGATTCCACCGGCTGTCAGAGTCTGTTCAGCGCGGCAACCCCGCCGGGCGGCGTCGCGCCGACAACCACAATACAGGCGGCGCTGAATATCGCGCGCAATCCGGCCAACAACGTCACGGCTCTGTTCGCGCTGGTGCCTGCGAGCCCGCCCTTCATGCCGGGTCTAACCTCGGCCCCCGCGGGTTGGGTGCTGACGGTCCAGTACGCGCCTTCAGCCGCTGGGCTCAATTCTCCGTACGCTATCGTGCTGGATTCAGCCGGTAACGTTTGGGTGGCGAACGCCAGTGGCGACACAGTTAGCGAATTGATCGGCGCCGCTGGCTACACGGCGGCGCTGAACTTCGGGCCCGCGGGAGCGAACCTGAACTTCCCCTCCTGGCTCGCTTTCGACACCGCAGGCAACTTGTGGGTTACAAATTTGCAGAGCAACAGTGTGAGTGAACTGACCGCCGCCAGTGGTTACGCCACTGGCTTTAATTTCGCGCCGGCAGCGGCGGACTTTAGCGCCCCCATCTCGCTCGCTTTCGACGCCACCGGAAATCTTTGGGTCGCCAACTACGGCAACGACAGCGTCGCAGAGCTGTTGGCGGGATGCTCCAGCGGAAGTTGCACCGCGACAAATTTCGGGAACGCCAACACCGGCAGTCCCGGCGCCGTGTTCATTTTTCCTACCTCGCTTGCGGCCGACGCGGCCGGCAATCTGTGGGTAACCAACTACCTCGGCGACAGCGTCAGTGAATTGCTGGCAGGATGCTCCAGCGCAAGTTGCACCGGCAATAATTTCGGCAACTCCAACACCGGCACTCCGGGTGCGGGGTTCGCCGGCCCGCTCGAAGTCGAGCCCGACAGCGCCGGCAATATCTGGGTGGTGAATCGCAACGGCAACAGCGTGAGCGAATTACCCGCGGGATGCGCCCCGGCAAGCTGCACCGCCGCGAATTTCGATAACTCAAATACCGGGACCCCGGGTGCGGCCTTTAACACTCCGATCGCGCTCGCGATCGATGCCGGCAACAACATCTGGATCCCCAACGATACCGACAGCAGCGTAAGCGAGCTGACCGCGGCCAGCAGCTACGCGGCCGCATTCAACTTCGGACCTTGGCCAACATATCTTGGCCAGTTCTCCGCGGCGGCCGACGCTGGCGGCAATCTCTGGATAGCGAATAACAACCCGGACAGCGTGAGCGAGATGCTTGGGGTTACAACCCCGACGCTTGCTCCTCTGTCGGCCTGTCTCGCACGTGGCCATAACCTATGTCTGCCCTAACCTCATGAAAACCTGCCGATTCCTCCCCCGTTTTTCGTCACGGGGGAGGATTAAAGGAGGGGGTGCCCGCTACGCCCGATGCAGCCACGCGCGAAATGATGGTATAGGCCCCGGCCGCTCTTATAGACGGCCTCGTCATGAGCCTATGTCATAGGGCGATGATGTAGCGACATTCTGAAACCGATAGCGAGGAGAGTCCCGCACCCCCTCCTTTAATCCTCCCCCATGTCAAACCATGGGAGAGGAATCAGATAAGTGACTTCTTTCCTCCCCCGCCGGTCTTACCCCGGAACGTTGGAGAAATCCGCATGCCAGGTCATCGTGCTCTACGGCCGGCCGTTCCATTGCGCGTACACATCGGCCTCGACGCGCATCGCTCCGTCCTCGATCCGGCACGTCATATTGGTCAGCTCATCGACCGAACCCCTGGCCGGAAACATCCCGAACAGGCTTCCCGCCGGTTCATCGAAATGCAGCAGCGCGCGCATCTTTGCGGTCGTGCGCCCATCGGTCGAGATCACTTTCATGATCCCCCTGACATTGCTGAGCGAGCGATGGGCACCCGCAAGTCCGGTCTCGCTGAGCGTGAGCTTAAACGGCGCACTTCCGGATTGCTCGTAACAGATGCGATAGGTCTTGGGAATCCATTTCGAAACCCGCGGACCGCCCAGCATCCTGAGCGAATCCAGCCGTGGCACGACCCCGCGCCAGCATCCGCGGAATTGCCGCGGCAGTGGGATTTCAAGCGTGCTCGCGCCGGGGCCCTGCCGCCCCGGCGGAAGAGTTTCGTTCTGCGTCCCGGGCGCCTGCGACTGTAGCGAGGGAATCGTTTGAGTCTGCTAGCCGCCCTTCGAGGGTGGCGGAACCTGCGCCTGCGGAACCGGGATCTCAAGTTCGGAGCCTGACTGCGAATTCTGCGCCAACGCCCCGGATACCACCGGACCGGTAAGCATCGCCGCTGCGACCGTCAAAACCGCGATCGCTAAAATCGCCCCGCCGCGAATCCGATCACCGATAAACACGCATCGAAATTAGCACGCCCGCCCGGGCGCCGCGCGCGCACTCAAGCCGCGCGCCGCTCCGGTCGGCTGCCGGCCTGCTTCTGCTGCGCGAGGCCACCCCTTTACGTCATCCTTCGACTCCGGCCGAAACGGCCGCCGCTCAGAATGACGTAAAGCGATGACCGCGCCGGCGTGGGGCGTCCGCCCGAGGATGACGCAGAGGGTGGGCGCGAATCAGTCGAGGGCGACTTCTGCCGACTCTACTCTTACACCCGCGGGCTCGAAGCGGATTACCAGTTGGCAGCTCGAGGTCTTTAGCGTTAGCGCGTAAGCGCCGGGGGCGCGCAGAGCGGCGGTTAGTTCTTCGACGGTGTCGCCCTTTAGTTTTGCCAGTGCGCGGTTGAGTTCGCGCAGCGAGCCGGCGATCTCGCGGCCGCGGGGAGTTTTCTGGAAGAGCGCGTTTAGCGATAACTCGGCGCCGGGACCGAAGAGGCGCCGGATGCGCCCACTTTGCACCGCCATCTCTACGATCGCGCCGAGCCGCGCCTGCAAATCGGCGGACGCTACTTCCATCGCTTCGACCGCAGCCTTGAGCGTCAGGTAAACTTCGCGCGCCGCGGCGTCGGCGGTCGCGTCGATAAACGCCTGGATTTGCGGAAGCAGGATGTCGCGCTGGAGCGCGTCGAGCGCAAGCGGACCGTCGCCGGGCGCGGAAGCGTCGCCGCTCGGCGTCATCAGACGCCGTCGCCGTCGCCGGTCATCTCGCGATGCCCGAGCAGGGCGGCCAACTCGTGCTCGAAGCCGCCGGTCTCGATCGAACAGTGCATCCCGCATTCCTTGGGCGCGCCCGTCTCCCACCACCATCTGCCCGAACGCCCGTCCTGGCCCTCGCCGACCGCGCGCGTGCACGGAGCGCATCCTATTGACTTGAAGCCCTTGTCGTAGAGTGCGTTGTAGGGAACGTCGTGGGCGCGGATGTAATCCCAGACTTCTTCTTCGGTCCAGTCGGCCAGCGGCGCAACCTTGACGATTCCGCCGTGGTCATGATCGATCTCGAGCTTGCGGATATTGGAGCGCGTGGCCCACTGATCGCGGCGCAGGCCTGTTATCCATCCGCTGTAATTCATCAGGGCTCGGCGCAGTGGCAGCACCTTGCGCACCTGGCAGCAGAGCAGGCGCAGATTGACGTCGCGATAAAAGAGATTGTTGCCGTGCTTGGTCACCATCTGCTGCACGACGCTGGTGTCGGGCATGAAGGTTTCGACTTTGATTCCGTAGCGCTCGCGCACCTTGTCGATCAGGTCGTAGGTTTCCTGCGGCGTGCGTCCGGTGTCGATCGTGAACACGCGAATTCCCGGATCGATTTTATGCGCCATGTCGATCAGGACGCAGCCTTCGGCCTGGAAGCTCGAGCAGATCGCGATTTCGCGTCCGAAGCGCGCAAGCGTCCATGCGAGCACTTCCTGCGGCTCGCGGTCGTCGAGGTCGACGGCAACTTCGCCCGCCTCGAGTTCGTCCATCACGATGCTGGGTTTGGGAAATTCGGTTTCGTGTTCCACTGCAATGCTCACTTGAGGTTCGGACCTGAGGTTCATGCGGCGGCTTCGGCGCCGGATTGATTGGTTCCCTGTGCAATCGCGATTAATTCCGCGTCGGTGGTGCGCACGCAAAAGCGGGTGAAGGTTTCGCCGTCAGTGCGATTCGCCAAATAGCCGGCGAACAGGCGCGACACGTAGTCTTCGACCTTGACCGACGGAATTCGGCGCAAAAGCGGCTTGCCGATCGCGGCGTCGCGGCCGAGTCCTCCGCGCAGGATAATATCGAACGCTTCGAGCGGCTCGCCGTTGGGTCCGCGGCCCGTGGTGCCCTGCAGCCCGATATCGCCGGTCCAATGCTGCGCACACGAATGAGGGCATCCGTCGAGATTGAGCTTCAGCCCCGCGACTTGATCGCCGAAGTCGCCGACCAGGCGTTCGATAATCGTTGCAAGCTTGGCTTTGGTCGGAGTGACAGCGTAATTGCAATGCGGATCGCCGATACATCCGATCGAAGATCCGTACAGCCCGTTGGCATCGAGCGGAAAACCGATCTCGCCGACCCGCGCGGCAACTTCTTCGAGCCGCTGTTTCGGGATGCCGGTCACGATGAAATTCTGCCGTCGTGTGATCCGGATGTCGCCGCCGAATTCCCGCGCCAGATCCGCTGCCGCGCACATCTGCTTGCCCGTCATCGTTCCGAGATAGACCGGAAAGCCGGCGTAGCACAGCCCCGATTGCTTCTGCTCATGCACGCCCATGTGATCGCTTTCCGCGTCGGCCAGCGGCATCTCGGCCAGATCTTCGAGCGGGAAGTCCAGACGGGTTTGCACCAGCTTGCGGAATTCCTCGCATCCGTAGTCGTCGATCATGAACTTGAGCCGCGCCTTGACCCTTGAGATTCGATACTCGGTGGTCGAGCGCCAGGCGTCGATAATCGCGCGCATCACCGGCATCGCCTGCTCGCGCGTGATGAACACGCCCAGATGACGCGACAGCCGCGGAGTTGACGACTGTCCTCCGCCGACGCGCACCGCAAAGCCTTCGCGGCCGTCTTTGAGCGTCGCCACCAGCGCGACGCAATTTATCTCCGGCGCGTTGCACTGGTAGCGGCACGCCGAAATAGTGATCTTGTGCTTGCGCGGCAGATCGGAATAGTCGCGATTGCCGTAGAAGAATTTGGCCGCTTCGGCAACCAGCCCGGTTACGTCGAACAGCTCTTCCCGATCGACGCCCGCAACCGGGCATCCGGTGATATTGCGGACCACGTCGCCGCATCCGCCCATCGTGGTCAGCCCGACCGACTTGAGCCGCTCCAGAATCTCGGGAAATTTGTCGAGCGTCATGTAATGGAGCTGGATATTCTGGCGCGTCGTCAGCTCGCCCTGGTCGCGTCCGAACTGCTCCGAGATTTCCCCGATCATGCGCAATCCCGCCGGCGAAAGAATCCCGGCTGGAATCTTCACCCGCATCATGAAGGTGCCGATCTTCGGCTTGTCGTGATACATCCCGAACCACTGCAGGCGGACGATATCCTCTTCGGGCAGTGCTTCGTATGATGTATCGATCAGACGCTGCCAATCGCCGGCCAGATCAGAGGGGAAAACCTCGTGCTTCAAGCGCTCGACGGAATTGCGCTTCAGAACCAGATCCCACGATGGGGCTTCATGTTTCGGCACTTGGCTGAACTCCCGCAAGTGAAAACATAACTAAGGTTACAAAATTAGTCAACTAATTAGATGACTAAGCCGGTCAACTATTCCATGATTCCTTGCGATATGCTAAAAATCTATCGTAGATTCTATGAAATTCGGCGTCGGTGTTGATTATTCCCTGAAAGCTCTGCTCATGCTCGCGGAGCGCTACCCCGGCTCGCAGCCCACGCGAGTCGAAGAGATCGCAGATACGCAAGGCGTGCCTGAAAACTATCTGCGCCGCCTGCTGATCGAGCTCAAGCGCGGTGGTTTGGTCGCCAGCCAGAAAGGACCCAGCGGCGGCTATATGCTGGCCAAGAGTCCCGCGCGAATCACGATGGCTGACGTGGTCGAGATAATCGAAGGTGAATACACCCCCGTCGATTGCCTTGAGGAAGGCGGCGCCGCCACCTGCCCCAAGGACGAGCCCTGCCCCATGCGCGACGTCTGGCGCGAGGTTCGCGACAGTGTGAACCAGATACTGCGCCATACGACGCTCCAGTCATTGGCCGAAAGTCGAAAGAAGGCCATATCGTTCAGCATTTAGGCAAAAACGAGTCTCCGCCGGGTCGGCATCGCTTTTGCCCATGTCTTAGTTGTTACGATGGATTGAACATTCGCCCAATTGCGTCTAATACAATGGGAGTGTTGATGATGATGGCAAATGCGAAATGGATTGGCGACGCGGATGTGGGCGGGAAGCGGACGGAGGTAATCGTCGGCAATTTCGCGGCCGCGCTCTTCTCAACCTGTCCTGAAGGGACTGTATGAAAGAAAGCTCACCTGTGTTTTCCAATGGTAACCTGAATAGCAGTCCAGATATTCGCCGACCTTCGATGCTCGATGCGCTCGGCGAACTCCGTGTCCCACTCGAAGCCACGATGCTGTGGCTCAACGCCTTCACCTATGAATGGCCGCGCGCGCAGCCGGGGCATGGAAAGACCGTCATGTTCATACCCGGCTTCATGGCCGGCGATATCACGCTGGCGCCTCTGGCCAACTTCTGCCGCTACCTCGGCCATCACCCTGTGATGTCGGGAATCTGGTCGAATTCGAGATGCCCGCGCGAAGTGCTGGAGCTGGTTGGCGCGCGAATCGAGCGCGTGGCCGAGCGTCACGGCGGACCGGTGGTGGTGATCGGTCACAGCCTGGGCGGAATCTATGCGCGCGAACTCGGGCATCGCTATCCCGATCTGGTCGAGCGCGTGATCACGATGGGCTCGCCGATCAGGCGGCCGCGCGACGCCGCCAATCGCGCGGTGCAGGCCGTCGCCACCTCGATGGCGGCGCTGCGGGGATGCGCGCCCGGATGCTTAACCGAGAACTGTTCGTGCGGCATTTCGATTTCGGAAGTCGCGTCGGAAGTGCCAGCCACCGTTATCTATTCGCGCACCGACGGAATCGTGAACTGGGAAAGCTGCATCGATCGCAGCGGCTCGCCGCTCGTCGAGAACATAGAGGTTCACTGCTCGCACGTCGGGATGGCGGTATGCGCCGAGGTGTACAAGATCATCGCCGCGCGTCTGCTGCTGCCCGAATCCGAAGACCACGAACGCTCGCGCCTGCATCTGCATCCCGGCGCCGAAGCCGCAATCTAAGAGCTGGCCCTTCGCTCGCGATTCGTTCGCGGATTCGCGCCCGCATCGGCAATGGATGTGTAAACCGCCCATAGTAATGTTGATTGGTGGCGCGGGCTTTCGGCCCGCGCATCTTCGACGGGCGAGACGCCCATCCTGCTGACCTGGGGCTCCGCGCTGACACGCGGATTCGCGCTCGCATCGGCGCATCGGGCCATTCGCGCTTGCGGTTTGACGCGCGTTAAACGATCGTTTAGGTAAATCGAGTCGCCGAAGCGCCGGCCGGCATGGCCGCGCGCGCAACGGAGCGATCGCAAAGGAGATTTCCCGCCGATGATGACCGGACAACAGTACAAGAAGTCGCTGGACGACAACCGCGAAATTTTCTTCGAGGGCGAACGCGTGCGCGATCCGGTAACCCATCCAGTCCTCGGCGATTGCGTCGCGCGCGTCGCCGCCGGCTACGATCGTTTCTACTCGCCCGAACCCGGCGCCACCAGCCCCCTGATGGCGGTGGCGCATTCCGCCCGCGATCTCCACGAGCGGATTCCCCTGCTGCACGAGTCCGACATCGTAGCCAACGTCACCTATCAATCCCTGATGACGCTGACCACGGCCGCATCCCGGATCGCCGATACTCTGCCCGAGTATGCCGCGCGAATCCGCAACTATGTCCGCGAGGCTCAACGCCGCGACATCCGGATCGTCGAGTGCATCACCGACGCCAAGGGCGACCGCAGCCGTCCTCCCGGCAAACAGGACGATCCCGACGCCTATACCCACGTGGTCGAGCGGCGCCAAGGCGGCGTCGTGATCCGTGGCGCCAAACTCCACATCACCGGCGCTTCCATCTGCCACGAGATGATGGTGATCCCGACCAAGGCGATGAAGCCGGGCGAAGAAGCCTACGCGATCGGATGCGCGATCCCGGTCAATTCGCCGGGCGTCAAGATCATCGACACCACCTTCGCGCCGCGCCATCCCGATCTGCGCAGCCACCCCGTCTCCTCGCGCACGCATATGCCCGAAGGCTTTGTGATCTTCGACAACGTCTTCGTGCCCAACGATCGCATCTTTCTTAACGGCGAAGTTCAGCAAGCCGCCGTCTTTGCCCATTCGCTGGGGCTATGGGAGCGGCTCGGCGGGCTCTCCGCGATGGCTGAAGAAGCGGACCAGCTAGTGGGCTTTGCGCAGTTGCTCGCGGAGGCCAACGGCTTGGCCGGTGAGGCGCACATCAAGGAGAAAATCTCCGAGATGATCATCCACGCGACCCTGGTCCGCTCCGCGCTCGAGGCCGCGATCGCCAAGTGCCACGTCACCGACGAAGGCGCGTTTCCCGACGAGCTCTACACCAACGCCGGCAAATATCACGGCGCCGCGAATTACAATCTGATGGTGCGGCATCTGCACGATATCGCCGGCGGCTCGGTTCTGACCGCCCCGTCGATCGCGGACTTCGAAAACGAACAGACCGGTCCTCTGATCCGCAAGTACATGGCCACGATGAACGGAGTTGACGGCGAATATCGCGCGCGCCTGTTCCATACCGTCCGCGATCTGACCGCCGACGCATACGGCGGATGGAAGGCCGTCACCAACGTGCAGGCCGGCGGCGGCCTCTACGCCCAGCGCATCGTGACGCGCAGGTACTACGACCTGAAAGCCGCCAAGCAAAAGGCGCTGCACCTGGCAGGCCTCGACGACAAGCCCAGCGGTCAGAGGCAACAGACACCCCCTCCTTTGTCCTCCCCCGTGTCAAACAACGTGGGAGGAAAGAATTTCTGATTCCTCCCCCATTGTCTGACATGGGGGAGGATTAAAGGAGGGGGTGCAGAAAGAACAATCGCGAGGCTTGCGCGACGCGCAGATTTTGATCTGGTTAATCCCGCGCGCTGCCGTGAAGAGGCAGCAGACACCCCCTCCTTTGTCCTCCCCCGTGACGAACAACGGGGGAGGAAAGAATTTCTGAGTCCTCCCCCATGGTCTGACATGGTGGAGGATTAAAGGAGGGGGTGCAGAAAGAACAATCGCAAGGCTCGCGCGACGAGCAGTTTTTGATCTGGTTAATCCCGCGCGCTGCCGTGTTTCTGATTCCGCCACTTCTGCCGGCAACCTATCTACCTAATGTT
>JBOHWH010000063.1:0-1534 GCA_050736695.1 Binataceae bacterium (SeqCode)
CCGGCGCGGTCTGGACGACCGCGCCCTATCTCGTGCGCGCGGCGATTTATCTCGTTCTCAGAATCAAGGTTCTGGGCTTTATCAACAATAAGTCGCCCAACAACCACGCGACCTTCGCCCAAGTCCTGATGTCTATTCCGTCGGCGCTGGCGCATTACGCCGTGATGATGACGGCGCCGTGGGTGGCGGGTCCCGCGCATGCCTTCACCTTTGCGACCAGTCTCCGCTCGCCGATCTTTTATCTTCCGGCCATCGGACTGGCCACGCTCGCGGTCGCAGGGTTCCTGCTCTTGCGCCGTTTGCCGCATCGCCGGCTCTACGTTTTTCTGATCCTGTGGACGCTGTTCGAGATCGCGCCGGTGATGAATCTCGGCGGACTGATGCGCGTGATGCTGATCCAGGATCGTTATGACTATATGGCGGCCTTTGGATGGGTGCTGCTGTTAGGCGATATCGCGGCGACCTACGCGGCGCGCGGCGGCGAGGGGCGCAATCTCACGACCGCGGTCGTGTTCACGGTGATCGCGGTGTACGGCGTCAGCACCTGGCATGTCGAGGGTTACTACCACGACGAATACACGCTTTTCACCAAATGCATCAAAGAGGATCCCGGCTCGACGCTATGCCACGGGCGGCTCGGGATGGTGCTCGAGAGCCGGCACGATTTTAAGGGCGCGGAGCGCGAGTTCCAGACCGACCTCGCGATCAATCCCGACGATGGTCCGGACATGTACGATCTGGGCCGCCTGCATGCCGCCCTCGGCCGCTATCAGGAGGCCGACGACGAGATGGGCCGCGCGCTCAAAATACTCGGCAACCAGGTGCCGCCGGCATTCGACCTCGAGCTGGCGCAGGTCGCCGACAAGGCGGGCGACGCAGCCGGCACCGAAGCCGCGCTAAAGACCGCGGAAGCCGACCCCAAAACCGCGAATTCAGCCGAGTTCCTGCGCGCGCGGATAATGGCATCGCATCGCGACTACGCCGGCGCCGAAAGGCTGCTGCGCGCGCTGTCCGACAAAAATCCGCAGTCGGTCCGGATTCTCGCCTCGCTCGGTTCGGTGATCGATCTGAAAGGTGACCATCAGGGCGCGATCGCCGAATATCAGCGCGCCCTCGCGCTCGCGCCCGGCAACCCTGTCGTGCACACGCTGATGGCGCAGAGCCTGCACTCCAGCGGACGCGACGCCGAAGCGCTGGCCGAGTGCAAACAGGCGCTCGCGCTTCAGCCGGGCAATGCGCTCGCGCGCGCACTTGCGTCTCAATTAGAGACGGAAGGCGTCTCTAGCAACAAATTGTTTAGATAACTGCCTTGGTGTAAGCTAGACACCGATGAATGCCGGAATGCGCGGATGCGTCTAACCCGCTAACAGCGCGTGAAACCGCAGCCGGCAAAATTCGTCTGCCATTACCGGCAGTCAGCTCCACTCACGCATGAACGCAAAGAGGGGTCTTAAATAAGTTTCATGGAATTGGAGATAGTCGGAAAAGCGAAACAAAAGAGAATCGGGTTACTTCTGGGTTGCGTAGCCTCCGC
>JBOHWH010000064.1:0-4038 GCA_050736695.1 Binataceae bacterium (SeqCode)
AGAAGACCCTCACTATTGTATAATTCGATTTTGGGGACGACCTGCACCCTCTCGGTGTTCCGATTCCTCATTCGCGGTGCGAGCAGTACGGCGATGTGCAGGTAACGAAAAGGCTTGCGGAGGAATCGCGATTGCGCGCACGAACGTCCGGGATCCTTCGACTCCGGCCGAAACGGCCGCCGCTCAGGATGACGGAAAAGGCGGCAGACTCAAAAAATCAGAAACTCTGAGAGCAGGAGCCGCCGCTCAGAGTTTGTGAGTGAATTAGATTTGTAAAAAATGGACTCCTGAAATCATTCGGCTTTTTCCCCGCCCGAAGTGCTTCTCGGCAATTCACTCACAGACTCTCAGGATGACGGAAAGGGACGACGGCACCGGCGTGGCCCGCTGCATTAGTTGTCAGTTCGCATCACGCTCTATCCGCAGGCATAACTTGCGGGCGGCGCGGGATTCGGCGCCGCCCGCTTAATCTGGCTCAATCTGGTGAAATCCGTGGATGCTTTCCCGTCGCGCAAGTCAGTTGCCGGCTTGGTCGGCTTCGGCTAGCGCCGCGATCATCTCGTCGGCTTCTTCGGGTTCGATCTCACCGGATTTGACCGCTCGCAGGATCTTCATGACGTCGCCTTGAAATGCGGCCACATCCAGTGGGCGGGTGCTGCCCGAGCGCGAGGCGCTGGCGGGTTTCCCTTCCGGCGCGGTCTCGGGACGCGGCGCGGAATCTGTCGCCGCGGAACCGGCATGATGCCCTCGCGCGGCGTTCTTGGCTTCGCGAATTGCGGCGGCCATCCGGCGGGCGGCGTCCTGAATCGAATTGCGCATCTCGCGGCGCTCGTCGCGGCTTCGACCGCATCCGGGTTGCGTCGCGCGCCGGATCTCTTCGCCGAGCTTGGTTGAGAATTCCTCGACCGCGCGGGCGACTTCCGCGGAAGCTTCGCCGCCCGCATCGCGCATCACGTTGCTGGAAAACTTTCCGCCGCGCGCGACGATCCGTCCGGCGGCGCCGAGAATCGAGTTCACGAAGTTGGGAATCTCGCCGCCAAATTCCGCGCTCAGAATATCGCCGAGCTCGTCGAAGGCGCCCGGAAATCTGCGGCCGGTCCGGCAGTAGTCGCGTTCACTCGCGCCGGCGCGGGCGATAATGATGTCGGCGTTGCGCGTCTCGAGGCTCATGCGCGTGCGTTCGTTTTCCGCGCGCGCGGCGCCGATCGCCCCCTGCAGGCGGCTGCGGCCGGCACGCTCGAGTCCGGCCTCGTCGATTCCATAGAGCCGGATTCGGCCCCATCCCGCGGAGGCGGCCACGCTCAGCGACGCCTCGGTGTCGAGTTCGACCTCGATCCGCCCGCCGCTTTGCGCATGCCAGATCTTCCCAGCCGGGAACGGCCCGCGCAGATCGACTGCGCCGCCGACGCGTCCGAGCTCGAGATTTCCGCGCAGTCCGGAGATTGCGCCGTGGCCGCCGATCCGCTCGATCGCCGCGTCGCCTTCGACGTTCTCGAGCCGCAGGCGTCCTCCTACCTGCCGAATCGATACCGAGCCGGCAGCGCCGCGAACGACGGCCTTGGAACCGACAGTATCGATCTCGATTGCGCCGGTTGCCTCGGCTTCGAACTTACCGCCGATCTGCCGCGCGCGGACGAATGCCGATGAGTGATCGATCGTGAGCGAGCCGCCAATCCGGTCGCACTCGAAACCGCCGGAAGATTCGACCGCGGCGTTGCCGCCGACGTGGTCGCGAATCACGATCGCGCCGGTCCTCCGCGTACGCAGGTTTCCACCGACGCGGCCGAGCACGACTGGCGCTGCAATATCTTCGATCTCCAGACTGCCATGACAGTCGGCGACCTCGAGCGCGACGCCGGCCGGAACGCGCAGCTCGGCGTTGGAGTGCAGGCTGATATCCGCGCGGACACCCTCGCGATTAATCCGCGGTTCGGTTGAGGCGAAAATCGCCGGCGGCGGCGCGCTCGCGCGCGTGACACGGAGATTTCCGTGCGCACTGACGATTCGGATCGATTCAACGCCCTCGAGGCTGGTTTCGTTCATTGCCGGTTCCCTCCGTCGCTCGATTAAAAAGTTCAGGCGCGCGGCTTGCGGGCGTCGCCAAGCGCGCCGCTTGCGTCCATTGCGGTCATCGCGTCTTCGGGTGAGATTTTCCCGGCCTTCAGATCGGCCAGGATCGCGCGTCTGCGCGTCGCCGGCGTCTCTGCCTCATCCCCATCCGCCGACGCCGGCCGGATCTGATAGCCGAGCGCCGCGATCACTTCGTCCAGGCGAGCGCGCACCGTGGGATACGAGACTCCGAGCTCGCGCTCGACGTCGCGAATCACGCCGCGGTTTTTAAGAAAGACCTCGGCGAAGTCGAGCTGCGCAGGCCCTAGCCGCAGCAACCCGGGCATCGCGAATTCTCCTTCGAGCGCTATATCGCATTTCTGGCATTGGATTTTCGTAACCGTCAGGTCGCCCTGACAAGAAGGACACTTAAGGATGATCGGCCGCATGAGGATTAAGGTGGGCTATTAAATTGATTCTGTCAAGTTGAACCTTAAGATATTTAATTATTTATCTAGATTTGATTAGCTAGTAGAAAGTATAAGTAATTTTTGGCGACCTTGCCCCTTCGGTCATCCTGAACGGCGACCGCTGCGGCCAACGAACAGACTCGACAGATCGCTTGCCGTTGATCTCGTAGTCCGTCAGCACCATGGTGGCCAGATCTTCGAAGGTGAGCCTGTCCTCGCTCGGTCCGATCAGTTGTCCGCGGCACATTTCTCCAAGCCGTTGCTTGAGCAGCTTGCGGGCTTGGCTCTCGTTCTCCGAATGCGAGCTTTCGCGGTGTTCCTCGCCGCGATGATAGTTAGCAACCCAGTAAACCGGGCCGCGCTTGAAGGTTCGGGCTGTCCCCACGCGCGTGGGGGTGAACCGAGAAAGAGGTCCGGTCGGAATGAAGTGGTTTTTATCGCCCCCGGGTCACGCGTCGTGGGTTGGATCAGGCTTTTCGGCACGCCGATTTTGAGGCCCAAACGATCCGGGATTCCCTTCGGCAAGCTCAGGGCAGGCTCTCACGCGGCATCCACGCGCGGGAATGACATTCCCTGGCGCGATCGGCAGAACCAGAATCGACATAGCGTTGAGCGCCGCGATGCGCTCGCTCCTCATGCTACGCGTTCATCGATTCGAGGAATTCGTCGTTAGTCTTGGTACCTTGCATCTTGTCGATCAGGAACTCCATCGCCTCGACCGCGTTGAGCTGCGAGAGCAGTTTGCGCAGAATCCAGATGCGGTTGAGCGTGGTGCGCTGGAGCAGCAACTCTTCCTTGCGTGTGGTGGAGCGCTGGATGTCGATGGTCGGGAAGACGCGCTTCTCGAGCAGGCGCCGGTCGAGCGCCACCTGCTGATTGCCGGTTCCCTTGAACTCCTCGAAAATCACCTCGTCCATGCGGCTGCCAGTATCGACCAGGGCGGTTGCGATAATCGTCAGGCTGCCGCCGTCTTCGGTGTTGCGCGCGGCGCCGAAAAACTTCTTGGGCTTGTGCAATGCGTTGGAATCGACGCCGCCCGAGAGAATCTTGCCCGACGGCGGCACGACGGTGTTGTAGGCGCGCGCAAGGCGCGTGATCGAATCGAGCAGGATCACGACGTCGCGTCCGTGCTCGACCAGGCGGCGCGCCTTTTCGATCACCATCTCGGCCACCTGCACGTGGCGCGTCGGCGGCTCGTCGAAGGTCGAGCTCACGACTTCGCCCTGAACCGAACGCAGCATGTCGGTGACTTCCTCGGGCCGTTCGTCCACGAGGAGCACGATCAGCACAATTTCCGGATGGTTGTGCGCGATCGCCTTGGCGATCGCCTGCAGCATCATCGTCTTGCCCGTGAACGGCGCCGCGACTATGAGTCCGCGCTGGCCTTTTCCGATCGGCGCCACGAGATCGATGATTCGGGTGGTCAGGTCCTCGTGATCGTATTCAAGCTTGATGCGTTCGGTTCAGGGCGAAGTCGTGAGCTCGACCTTCGACGAGCCGCCGACGCGCCACGTGCAGG
>JBOHWH010000065.1:0-30529 GCA_050736695.1 Binataceae bacterium (SeqCode)
ATCCCGAGACGCCCATGCTCGGCGCCGACGCCACATGCAACAGCCCTGCGCTCGGGATTTCTCGCCCAGGGCTCGAAATGACGGATGGCAAGCCTCATTAGGATCCGCGGAGAATCGCTTCGTGTAGATCCTTCACCGGAGGCTTGCGGATCACAGCTCTTTAGAGAAGATCGACGGCCTTCTCCGTGAGAGGAATCAGGACTGAGCGGGTAGCTGGTCGCCGGGGACCCAGATGGTGTGGAAGCCGACGGGGACGCGTTGCGGGATTTTCACTCTGGCCAGCGGGCCCTTGGCTATATTTTTTGCGTCCAGGATTACTACTTCGCCTGATTCTTTCGCGTTTACGTCGGAGACGAACGCTACTACGTATCCGTCGTCTTCGTCGCGCGCGCCGGCGCGCGGTGCGAACGGACATTCGTTGGCCGTGCGCCCCGCTCCGAACAGATATTTCTCGGTCGAGTTGCGTTCGAGGTCGTACTTGACGATTCCTTCGAAGTGCGGAACCAGCGAATTGTATGCATAGCGCGAATGCCGCCCCATCCTGCCGCGATTGATCGTCGGCCATTCGGTGCGCGCGTCGTCGAGCTGCTCTTCTTTTACCTCGCCCGTCGCCAGGTTAAAGCTCCATCGGCACAACTGCGCCTCGAGCCGCAGAAACGCGCGCATCCGCGCCAGCTCACCCTCGCCACGCTTCGCGCCGGGCTCGGGCTGAATGACGCGGCACGCATCCATCACGATCACATCCGCGCCGCTTGAATCCTTTTCCTCCCATGAGTTGATGACATGATAAATGTAGCAAGGCGACGCTTCGAACCATCGCACTTCGCGATTGGTTCCGAACCGCGGCAGGACTCCGAACCTGCTCGGCATCTCGGGATAGTAAGTTACCTTATGCACTCCGCGCAGAAGCAGCTCCGGATCCCAGAACAGCGGCAGATCCATCAGGACTGAGTAGCGCTCGGTGAATGCCATGTCGTGCGGCAGGCGCGGCCCGGGAATCTCGATCGGTGCATGATGCGTCAATTCGCCGGCGGCGGAGACGACGTTGTAGGTCATGAACGGCGCCGCGGTCGAGTAGTCGAAAAACAAAAGCTCGCCGGTCACCGGATCGACTTTGGCGTGCGCCGATACCGTGCGCTTGAGGCCGCCGCGAAACGTCTCGACGCCCAGAGTCTCGAGCGTGCGTGCATCGACTTTGTACGGCAGCCCGCACTGGTACCACAGCGCGAGCGCGTAGCCGTTATGAAACACGACGTCGGTGTTGGCAGTGTCTTTGAGCCATCCGTCGGAGCCCGCGCCTTTGGGCGCGCCGGGGGCGGGGCGATCCATCAGCCCGGGCCAAACCGCGTGTCCGGCCTGCGCCTCGGTGCGAAAGCCGTCGGTGCGGATCCATCGGTTGCGGTACGAGGCTTTGCCGCGTTCGAAATGAATCGCATGGATCATTCCGTCGCCGTCAAACCAGTGGTAACGGCCGCGCGGCTGGAAGATCGGATTGGGCCCGTTGCGCAGATAGACGCCGAACAGGTCGTCGGGAATCTCGCCGATTACCTCGAGGTCGTCGGCGTCAACTTCACGCCCGACGGGACCGAACACGCCGCGCAGAAACGGATTCTCGCCGGCTTCGATATTGATCGGAAGTTCGTTTTCGATTTTCAGCATCGCGCTTCGCCCTCGCTTGCGAGTCCTGCCGCACGGCAACACTACCATATGAGAGAGATTCGCCAGTAGGGCCGGCGTCCCGCCGGCCGGTTGCGCGGCGCAACGGCGGTCGCACAAAGAGACCGGCGGGACGCCGGTCCTACTGGGGGAAGCTTTATTTCAGTGGGCCCGGCGTCTCGCGCCGGCCGGTTGCAAGGCGCGACTGCGGTCCCAGGAGACCGGCGGGACGCCGGTACTATTGGCGCGGGGCTTTACGGCGGGTACCGCCGGCACTAGGATCGAGTCAGTAGTGCGATAGACGCGATCGAAACGCGAGGGAGACAGCCCCGATGAGCGAGCATCTTACCGAAATCGATCAACCCAACCGCTGGCGGCTCGAAACCCCTGGGCATCAGGGATGGGAACGCACGGCTCGCGCCGACGATCCGAACAAATACTTCATGGTTTCCGCCGATTGCCACGCTAACGAACCCGGCGGTTTGTGGCATCAGCGGCTCGACAAGGAATACTCGAAGCGTCTGCCGCGAATCGAGATCGATGAAAACGGCGTGAAGTGGCAAATATCCGAAGGATGGCAACGCTCGCGGCTGCTCGACAACCGCCTCGAAGGCGAAGATCACGTCCGCGCGAAAGCGGGCGCTGACCCCCCGCAGCGAATCATCGACATGGATCACGACGGCGTCGATGCCGAAATCATCTTTCCGAACAAGGGCCTGATGATGTGGGCGACGTCGGACGTGAAATTTGCGGCGGCGCAGTGCAAAGTCTGGAACGATTGGGCCGCGGAGACTTACGGGCCGTATCGCGACAGGATGGCGCCGATGGCCTCGATCGCGACCGGCGATCTGGAAGGCGCGATCGCCGAAGTCGAGCGCGTAGCGAAGCTCGGCTTTCGCGGAGTCACCCTGCCCTGCAAGCCGATTTTCGGGCCGCACGACGCGCGTCATCCGAATTACAATCTGCCGATTTTCGATCCGCTATGGGCCGCCCTGCAGGACTTGAACCTGTGCGCGACCTTCCACGTCTCGACCGGACGCGACCCGCGCGCGGCACGCAAGGACGGCGGCGCGGTAATCAACTACGTGTCGCATTCGCTCGCGCCGACGATCGAGCCGATCGCGAACCTGTGCGCGTCGGGGGTGATCGAGAAATTTCCGAAGCTGCGATTCGCCTCGATCGAGGCGGGCATCGGATGGGTTCCGTGGGCGCTGCAAGCGATGGACGAGGCGTACAAGAAGCATCACATGTGGGTGTTTCCGAAGCTGAAGCATCTGCCGAGCGAGTATTTCCGCAGCAATGGATTCGCGTCGTTCCAGGAGGACGCTCCGGGCCTCGACCTCGCGCCCAAGTACGACCTGTGCGGCAACTTCATGTGGGCCAACGACTATCCGCATCATGAAGGGTCGTGGCCGCATTCGGCCGAGGCGA
This sequence comes from Binataceae bacterium (SeqCode), assembly GCA_050736695.1. Lineage (GTDB taxonomy): Bacteria > Desulfobacterota > Binatia > Binatales > Binataceae > JBARDN01. The sequence goes on from JBOHWH010000065.1 coordinate 3,088, forward strand.
TCGAGCGCCAGATGGCGCATCTGACCGACGAGCAGCGCGCGCAGATTCTGGGGCTGAACGCCGCGCGGATGTTCAACCTCGAGGTGCGCCGCCGCGTGCCGATGCCGGCCGCGCACGCGAACTGAGCGTCTATGATTTTTTAGTCTGTCGGCGTTCCGTCATCCTGAGCGGCACCACTCAGAAGCCCTGATTTTTTTGGTCTGCCGCCTTTTCCGTCATCCTGAGAGTTTGTGAGTGAATTGCCGAGAAGCACTTCGGGCGGGGAAAAAGCCGAATGATTTCAGGGGTCCATTTTTTACAAATCTAATTCACTCACAAACTCTGAGCGGCGACCGTTGCGGCCACAGCCGAAGGATCCCGGGCGTTCGTGCACACGATCGCGATTCCTCTTCGAGTCTTCCCGTTACCTGCGCGTCGCCGTCACTGCTCGCACCGCGAAGGAATCGGAAACGCCGAGAAGATGTTGGTCGTCCTCGGCTCAGAATAGGTAATCGTGAGAGTCCGCATGGCCGTCCGGGATCCTTCGACTGCGGCCGCAACGGCCTCCTCTCAGGATGACGGAGGGGGCGGCCGCAGCGGCCTTCGCTCGGGATGGCGCAAAGGAGCGCCGCAGTGCGCCCCAGAAAACTCACAGCCTCTCCGGATGACGGAAGGGAACGCCGCGGCGGCTCAAAAGATCACAAACTCTGAAAGCTGATCTCATCGCCGCTTTAGAGCTTCCAGTTCTTCCAGGGTGCGGGGCCAGTCTTCGTGTAGCAGGCGGGAGAGCGCGCGATCGGCTAACAGGCGGCCGCCCGTCTGGCATTTCGCGCAATAGTTAGTTTCGTTGCTGGCGTGGCGGATGCGCTGGACTTTGGCGCCGCATCGCGGGCACGGCTGGCCGTAGCGGCCGTGCACCGCCATCTCGGGGCGGAACGCGGTTACCTTTTCCGGGAACGCGCCGCCGGATTCGATGCGTATGCGATCGGTCCATTCGACTAGCGTCGCGCGAGTGGCCTCGTAGAGCCGCGCGATTTCAGGATCAGCCAGCTTCTGTGTCATCGCGATTGGCGAGAGCCCTGCACGATGCAGTATTTCGTCGGAATAGGCATTGCCGATTCCGCTGAAGATATGAGGATCGGTGAGCGAGCGCTTGAGCGTGTGATTCGATGACCGCAGCACGGTCCCGAACGCTTCGAGATTCGTGTCGAGCGGCTCGAGGCCTCCGGCGCTCAGCGATTCGAGCCCCGCTTCACCTGCGACCACATGCAGCGCGGCACGACGCTGCGTTCCGGCCTCAGTCAGCCAGAGCCATCCACTATCGAACTCGAACATCGCGAGCAGATTTCTGCCTTTCGCTTTTGGCGCGGCAGTACCCCAGTGAAGCCGGCCGGCTATCATTAGATGCAGCACCAGCCACAAATCGTCCGCAAGCCCGATCGCGATCCGCTTGCCGAGGCGCCGAACCTCGAGCACGTTTTTGCCGTACGCGGCGCTGAGCGGAGGATCCGCGGAGCGCAGCAAGAACATCGATTTGACTACTGCGCGGATTAGCGTGTGGCCGACGATCCGCTCGCGCAGCGCTTCGACGTACACGGTGATGTCAGGCAGTTCCGGCATCCGAAATATTGCGCGGCATCAACTAGTAGCCCGCGACGACCAGGTTGGCCGCGCCGGCGGGATTGATATGTTCGAGATACCAGTCTTCCGCCGCCATCCAGCGCTCGATCCATCGCGTGTCGTTCTGAGCGCGCGCCTTCATCCGCGCAAGGCGGGTTGCGCGTGGCGTCTCGACGAAGATCGCGAGGTCTATCAGGTCGCGCAATTCCGGGCGCGAGGAGTACACGCCCTCGGTGAGGACTATCGGTTTGGGCGCGATCTCGCTCCACCCACGGCGCTCTCCGCTTACCCAATCATATGGTTGATAACGCGCGCCGCGACCCGCGCGCAGCGCAACGATCGTATCGCGGATAGACTCCCAGTCGAAATAGCGCCGATAGCCGTACTCGGCATCGCGGACGGCGCGTTCGTCGTCATGCAGCGGGCGGTAGAAATCATCGACGCGAATAGTTGCAACGTCTGGTGAAGGATTTTGCGAAGCCCGGGCGAGCTTCGTCCGAATTCCCTCCGCCAGAGTGGATTTCCCGGCACCACCGGCGCCATCGATCGCGACGACGATCACGCCTGCGCGCCGCGCCTTCGTGATTAGCGCGGCAGCCATCTCCGCGGCGGCTTCGGGATGCATCGCCCAAGTATCCTCTGGCGCGATCTCGCCGGCGCCGGTTATTTCCTAAGCCAGCGGGCGATCGCCTGGTTGATCAACCCGCGCGCGGCGGCGCGATCGACCCATCCGTTGACCTTTACCCACTTCCCTTTTTCGAGCTCCTTGTAATGGCGGAAGAAGTGGTCGATCTGATCGCGCACGATCGGCGGCATATCGGCCAACTCTTTGACGCTGTCGAAGTAAGGATTGAGTTCATCGACCGGCACCGCGAGGATTTTTTCATCGACGCCGTGCTCGTCTTCCATCAGCAGCGCGCCCACGGGGCGGCATCGGATAACGGCTCCAGGAGCAACCGGTACCTGCGACAGGACCATCGCGTCACACGGATCACCGTCCTCGGAAAGTGTGTTCGGGATAAATCCGTAGTTGGCCGGATAGTACATTGCGGTATGCAGAAAACGGTTGACGAACAGCGCGCCCGAAACCTTGTCAAGCTCGTACTTGATCGGCACGCCGCCTTGCGGAATCTCGACCACCACGTGAATTTCGTCGGGCGGATTTCGCCCCGGCGTGATCTTGCTGACATCCATCGCGAAGCGCTCCTTTGCGCTTGGGCGCGATCAAGTAGAGCATGCGGCTCGGACGCGGGCTATCGCCGGGAAATGCGTGTGGCGCTAGCATCGGAAGCGCTACAGGCTCGCGCCAGGGAAGTCCATGTGAGGAATCCAGATGCCGACACATTTCACTTTTGAAAAAGACGCCGCGATCTCCACTATCACTTTCAACCGGCCCGAAAAGCGCAATCCGCTGAACGACGAGGTCATCCTCGAATTCGAGCGCCTGATTCATCAGGTGCGCGACGACCGCGACACCCGCGTCCTTGTCGTTACCGGTACGGGAGCGGCGTTCTCCGCCGGCGCCGATCTCTCCGCGACGCGCGGCGTGACCGACCCGCGCGAACACGCGCGGATCACGCGTGAGGCGGCGGGGCGCTTTCCGCGCCTCATCGGGCGCGCGTTCGAGGCGATAACGCATCTCGACGCGCTGACGATCGGTGCGATCAACGGCTACGCGGTCGGCGGCGGGTGGTCGCTCGCGCTCGCGTTCGATTTTTGCCTGGTCGCCGAAGGCGCGGAGTTCTGGGTGCCCGAGGTCGATATGGGCGTGCCCTATCGCGGCGCGCCCGCCCAACTGATGGCGGCCAGGATGGGTCCGTGGCGCGCGCGCGAGGCGATCATCGAATGCCGGCATTATCGCGCTGAAGAACTGCTCGCGATGGGGCTAATCAACCGGATCGTCAAGCGCGAAGATCTGATGCCGGAAGCGCGCGCGCTTGCGGACCGCCTCGGAAAGAAGCCAGCAGCCGCGGTGCGAGGATCGAAACGGGACATAAATTCTTTTTTCTTCGGCAATCGCCTTTTCTAATGCGCAACGAATTCACTCACAAACTCTGAGCGGCGGTGATTTTTTTTGAGTCTGCCGCCCTTTTCCGTCATCCTGAGAGTCTGTGAGTGAATTGCCGAGAAGCACTTCGGACGGAGAAAAAGCCGAATGATTTCAGGGGTCCGTTTTTCACAAAGCTAATTCACTCACAAACTCTGAGAGCGGTGGCCGTTTCCGCCGGAGTCGAAGAATCGATCCCGGGCCGTCGTGCACACAATCGCGACTGCTCCTCAAGCCTTCCAGTCACCAGCGTGTCACCGCACTCCTTGAACCGCGAATCAGGAATCAGAACGGCGAAAAGATGCAAGTCGTCGCCGCTCGGAGCAGGCAATCGTGAGGGTCTGCACGACCGTTCGGGATCCTTCGACTGCGGCCGCGGTGGCTTCGCTCATGCGCACCGAGAATTTTGAGTCGTCCAGGGTCAGCTACGCCCGAGGCAGTCGAGGTCGTCCCGGTTCAGGCGATGCAACATTCGCCCGCTAGCTGTAAGTCTGCGGGCGATCTACATTCTGGACGATGTCGGCGGGGCAAACCCAATCGCGATTCGAGGTTTTCGTTGGTCGCGAGCGCGAGATGGCGGAATTGCGCTCTGGACTCGACTCCGCGATCGCCGGGCGAGGGCATCTGTTTCTGATATCCGGCGAACCGGGCATCGGCAAGTCGCGGCTTGCCGAAGAAGTCTCCACTGAGGCTGCGCAGCGCGCAATGCGCGTTCTGTGGGGGAGATGCTGGGAGGGCCGCGGAGCGCCTGCATACTGGCCGTGGATTCAAGTGATTCGGGCGTTGGCCAGCTCCACTGAGCCTGCCGCGCGCCGCATGATGTTCGAGTCCGAGCATACGGTTTGGATGGTTGAAACGGTCGCGCAAATCGTCCCCGAGCTGCGCGCCTTCGCGCCGCACTCACTCAAGCCCGCGATAAATTGGGGCGATCCAGAACAGGCGCGGTTTCGACTGTTCGACTCAGTGGCCACCCTGCTCAAAAACATCGCGCGACTACGACCAGTTGCAATCCTTCTCGATGATCTTCACGACGCCGACTATTCGTCGCTGGCGATGTTGCGGTGGGTCGCGCGCGAACTTGCCGGAGCGGGCGTTCTGATCATCGGCACCTATCGAGACGTCGAGGTACGGCGATCTCCCGGATTGAGCAAACACATTGGAAACCTGAGCCGCGAAGCTCGTTCTATCCAGCTGGCGGGTCTCAGCCAAGCCGAGGTGGCAGAGTTTGTCGTGCTCAGTTCGGGGCGAACACCCGACGATCAGCTGATCTCAAGGCTCCATGCGGCGACGGCCGGCAATCCACTATTCGTCGATGGCGTCGTGCGCACGCTGATTGCCGACCGCAACGGAGGGATTGAGACTGCATCCGACCATCCTTTCAAGATTCCCGACACCCTGCGCGAGGCAATTGGGCGTCGTTTGGCGGTGCTTTCGGAGGAGGCGCACTCTCTGTTGAAGGTCGCCGCCGGAATCGGCAATGAGTTCGAAGCAGATCTTTGCGCGCGGGTTGGGGGAGTGTCGCGCGACGAGTTCAATTTGCTGCTCGACGAAGCGTCGATCGGCGGGATAGTGAGGCCGCTTGGGCAACGCTGCTATCGATTCGCGCATGCACTGATTCGCGCGGTGGTGTATGACGCCCTCGACACCAACACCCGGCTTCGACTGCATCGCTTGATCGGTGCAGCGATCGAAGAGAGCCACGCCGCGAATCTCACCCCTCATCTTGCAGCGCTCGCGAATCATTTTGCTCAGGCTGCGCAAGTCGAGAAGGCGATCGATTACTCGTTTAGGGCGGGTCAGGCGGCGGAGGATGTGTCGGCCTACGAGCAGGCGATGCTTCACTACGAGAAAGGCCTGCGCTTGATAGGAATCGGCGAGGAGAAAAGCGATAAGAAATTGCGCGCAGATTTTCTCGCGAGACTGGGACAGACCAGAGCATTCTTTGGACTGGAAGCTCGGCGCGGCATCGAGGAGTGCGAGACCGCGATTAAACTTTACGAAAAACTTGGCCTCTACCCTGAAGCGGCCGCAATTCACGCGCGTCTCGGGCTGCAGCTTTCCAAGGACGACGACGAGAGCATGACCAGCATGCCGCGCGCGATGGTTCACTTTGAGCGGGCTCAACGCGAGCTCGAGCGCGGTCCCGAAAACGCTGCGTTGGTATGGCTCTATCTCGGATCCGCCGTCGCGGCATGGAAGAGTCTAGATCTGAAAAAAGGCCTGACCGCTTGTCAGCGGGGTCTAGAAATGAGCGTGCGTCTGAACCTGGCCGACGAGATCGGATACTTCCACTGCGTTCGTGGACATCTTTATCTATATGCAGGTCGGATCGCGGAAGCGCTCGCTCCGTTGACAGTCGAATCAGGCGATCCAGCTCTACTCGCACGGATTGCGAAGGCCAACGGAGAAATCAGGCGGCGGCTCTGGAATCCTGCTGACGCAAAACCCTGGCTGGTGGAAGGGCTCGCTGGGCCGGGGATCGCGAAGCTTCCGATGAACCGTAAGGACTTGATCGGCGACCTTGCGGCTGCCCACATCTTGACCGGAAGTCTTGAGGAGGCTCGCGTACAAATAAATCAAGCATCCACCGTGCTGCTGCACGGCGTGATGGCGTTTCACGACGGCGATTGGCGAGAGGCGGAATCTGCTTTTGAGGTAGGTCTTTCCAATGCAGGTGCCTCGGGTGCGCGGGAAAGGCAGGTCGATCTATCGTTCTGGTATGCGCGGTTACATCGACGCAACGGTCAGAATGCGGCCGCAATCTCAATGCTGGAAGATCTGCTCGGGGCGCTCGGTGACGGCTCGCTTCCGCTGATTGAACTCTGGCTGCGGCCCGAATGCATCCTCAGCCACGCGCAGGCAAGCAATCTAGAGGAAGCCCAGGTCCAGCTTGCGCGATGCCACGAGATCATTGCAGCGGGCGTGGATTGGCTAGGCCTCACGGGGGCCGTGGTGCGGGCCGAAGCCGTTGTCGCCTCGATGGAGGATCGACTCCCCGAGGCAGACGTGCTCTTCGCACGCGCGATGGCTATCTTCACGCGCTTCGCGTTGCCGTGGGAGCGGGCCGAGACGTTGATCTTGTGGAGCAGTACGCTGGCGGCGAGCGGTGATCTACGCGGCGAGCAGAAGTTCGACGAAGCGATTGCGACCTATCGTCAATATCACGCCGCCGAGCGTTGGATTGAGCGCGTGCAGACCGAACGCAAGCGGCTGCGGCAGATGAACGTCAAGGGTGCGGATACTCGGTCCGGGTCGCCGGCGGAGAGCAGTTTCCACAAGGACGGCGATTTCTGGACCGTCACGCATCAGGGAAAGACCTTTCGCCTCCGCAACCTGAAGGGCCTGGAATATATCGCGTATCTGCTCGCGCATCCCGGCGTCCGCATCCATGCCTGCGATTTGGTGGCGATGGTCGAGGGCGGCGAGGCTGGCGGTCCCGCGGCGTCACCCGCGCGAGCGCGTGCCGAGGGTCTCGAAGCGTCGCACGATCTCGGCGACGCCGGCGAAGCGCTCGACCCGCAGGCGATATCCGCGTATCGGCGCCGCCTGATTGAGGTGCGTGAGGAGCTTGCCGAGGCCGAGCGGAACAACGACTCCGGGGCGCTCGAGCGAGCGCGCCATGAGTATGAGCTTCTCAGCGGCCAGCTAAGCGCTGGCGTCGGAACGCGCGGGCGCATCCGCCGGAGTTCCTCGCATGTCGAACGGGCGCGGTGGCTGGTGACCAAGAACATTCGCACGAGCGTGGAGCGGATCCGGCGCAACAACCCAAAACTGGGCGACCACTTCGCAATCAGCATTCATACGGGCGCTTTCTGCGCCTATCTGCCCGACCTCGAGAACAAACCGTCCTGGCAGACGTGACCCTGGCAATACCGGGTAACGGCGAAAGTCACGATCTGTGACCTCGATTTTCCCGCCTCTCCAATAGCTAACCGCGACTCGTTCGATCGCGGAAATTGGGAGGGCCACCATGAAATGTAGGAAAACAATTTTCAAAACGGCGATCGCCGCGACTTTCGCCAGCGTTTTGCTCGGGATGTGCTTCGTCTCGGAGGCGGTCGCACAGTGCGGGGCGCTCAGCGCGTCCAACCTGGAAAGCCTTCAGCCGCAGTTACTGGAAGGACAGTCCCTGTTCATGCCGGCCTCGTTCGCCGAGCGGGGCAGCGAAAGCGACAAGATCGTGGGATTCTGGAGGGCCAAGTTCATATCAGAGGGTAGCAGCGGCATCCCGGACGGTACGCTGGTCGACTATCCGTTCGTGGAGTGGCACGGCGACGGTACCGAGATCATGAATTCCACCCGTGCCCCGCAGACTCAAAGCTTCTGCTTGGGCGTGTGGCACAAGACCGGGAAGTCAACATACGAGCTGAATCACTTTGGCCTGAGCTTCGATACCAGCAATAACTTTGTCGGCCCGCTCCAGATTTACGAAGACGTCACGCTCGACAAGAAAGCCGACCAATACAGCGGCTCATTCAAGATCGATCAGTACGATCCCTCGGGGAACATGCTCGCCGAGGTTGTGGGTCAAATCACCGCGATCCGCGTCACGGTCGACACCACGGTCAACCAGGTGCTCTGAGCAGCGACCAGGCTGCGCTGCGGTGGCCGATCGAATCTGGCAAATGAAACTTCGCAGCGAGCGCGCCGGACCCCCACATCCGGCGCGCTTGCATGGAGCAACACGTGTCGCGAGCTCCGAAGAATCCGCAGAGCGTCGGTAATCGCGTGACGCGCGCCATCAGGGCTGCGCTGGCGAGCATTGAGGAGCGCGATCCCGCTCTAGCTGGTGCGCTCCGCGACGCGATGGAGACTGGAGAGTTCCTTTCGTACACACCGCCCGATCTTGGCATCAGTCGCGCGCCAGGATCGTCGGTCAAAGGAAAGACTCGCCGCAAGACAAATCCGTCTCAAGGAAGTCGGCGCAATCGTTGACCCTTCTCTCTTTTTTTGGTCCGTCGCGAAGGAGCTATGCAACTAAGAGAGAGAGACGTTCGCAATTACCCTAATCCGCACCGCCGAAAGACTGTCGGCGGATCGCGGGACCGCCGACAGGGGTCGAACCGGCACGGAGCTACCGCTCTTGGGAATCTCGAGGCTGCTTGCGGCCAATGGAGTATCCCAATCCCTACACGAAACCGACCCGTGCTGGCGCGGCGATGGACGCCGTGAACCAAGACTAGGCTGAGAGCCTTGCTGCTGGAGGTCCTTCGGAATAATAAAGTTGGAGATCAACACGGAAATTCCGGGTTAAACCTGCGGGCAAGGAAGCGCCGCTTGCGGTCCACGTTCTGGCGCCGGCTGAGCCGCTCTCGACTCCGGCCTGAAGCGCAACAGCAACTTGAATCGAGGAGATGGAGCAATGGCAACGAAATGGAATACGAAGGGAGATTACTTCGAGACCTGCAACTGCCGGACTCTGTGCCCATGCATCTTTCTGAGCCCGCCGACCGAGGGAAATTGCACGGTTCTCGTTGGATGGCACATCGACTCCGGCAAGTTCGCAGATGCTTCCCTTGATGGTCTCAATGTCGCCGCGTTCTTTCATACGCCCGGACCTATGCATCAGGGGAACTGGAACGCCGCGTTGTATCTGGATTCGCGCGCCTCGGCCGAGCAAAGCGATGCGCTCGCCAAGATATTCTCGGGGCAGGCAGGTGGGGTGCCGGAGCTGGCCCTCCGTCCACTGATAAGCAAGGTGCTGGGAGTAAAGAGCGCTGAGATCGCCTACCATGCAGACGGTCGGAAGCGTCGCATGACCATCCAGGGCGTGGGCGAATCGGAGATAGAAGCGCTGGAAGGTGCCGGCGGCGCGGACGTTACAGTCAGCAACACTCCGCTAGCAATCGCTCCGGGCCATCCGAGTATTGTCTCGCGCTCAAAGCAGCTCAAGTACCGCGACTACGGCTACACGCTCAATCTGTCGGGCAGGACGGGGCAGTTTTCTCCATTCACCTACGAAGGCTGAGCCCTGTGCATCTCGGCACCCGCGGCGGGCGCCGGAGTACTTCGGCAACGAATCGAGGGGAAGCAATGGCTCCAGCAGATGCGCCTGATACTTCTTCGCCTCGCGCCGGCTCCCCTCCGCAGCTTCCTTCGCGCGAACGGCTGGTTGTATGGGGCGGAATAACGGCGGTCACGGCCGTCTCGTGGCTGGCGCTTGCTCGCGTTCCTGGGCATATGAGCGCCCCAGGGGGCGAGATCGCCTCAGCCATGGAGGCCGGGGCCACGGTGTGGTCGCTTCGCGACGCTTGGCTCGTCGTCGTCATGTGGACCGTCATGATGGCGGCGATGATGCTGCCGAGCGCGAGTCCGATGATCGAGATGTACGCGCGAATCGCGCGGGGCCGCACCGCGGAACGCATTGGGCATACCTGGCTCTTTGTGGCCGGATATCTGATCGCGTGGGCAGGCTTCAGCGCGGCGATAACCGCAGTTCAGTATCCCCTTGAACGCACCAGGATCATTGGCGATGCGATGAGCATGGGGCCGTTCGCCGGGGGCCTGCTTCTGATTGCTACCGGGATCTACCAGCTCACCCCTCTCAAGGAGGCATGTCTGTCACAGTGCCGTTCACCGCTTGGCTTCTTCATGACCAAATGGCGCTCAGGCGGACGGGGTGCGCTCGCGATGGGCTTGGATCACGGGGTGTTTTGTGTCGGATGCTGCTGGCTGCTGATGGCGCTCATGTTCGTTGCGGGTGCGATGAACCTGTTTTGGACGGTAGCGCTTACGATCTTTGTGCTGCTCGAAAAGGCGGCGCCGCGGGGTGACACTCTTGCCCGGGCATCGGGTGTGGCGATGATTATGTCGGGAATCGCGCTCGCCGCTTTTGGTTGATTCGACTGATACAACTCTCAAATCAGCGGCTCTCGACCGTGTCCCGGGCAATCTCGTTCAGGCGCGCGCTGGCATCACACACAATCATGTCGTGCGATTTTGAGTGCCGGGGCGGGGGTCATCGCGCGTTTCTGAATCATTCGCGCGATTGAAGATTCGCTAGCCAGATGGTCAGTCCGCATCATCACCAGCGATTTGGACGTCAGGCGGGGCTTGCGCGACGCCCACCGCCATCAAGAGGCAGGGTGGCCCTAAACAGCGGTGAGGCGCAGAGAGTTCGGGGGGCCCTGATTGAGGAGTTGGCGCTCCATAAAATTTGAAAAATGAAGCTGGTGCGCAGCAGCTTCAGCGCCGTTATCAACGAGTTGACATAGTGCCGACCCAAGACCTCGCTGAGGGTTGACATAACTGTGACTTGGAGTTAACTCAAGCCGATTGAAAGCAACCAAGGGGGGAGTTCGATGAATCGAGCTGATCGCCGATTTAGTTTACTGCGCGCGGCGGTACTTATCTCGATGGTATCTGTGGGTCTTAGCGCTTGCGCTCATATTACCTTTCAATCGGTCGATGCATGGAATAAGCCATGGTATACGAGATGGTTCGCGCAAAGCGACGGGATTCATTACTATCGACCTAAACCATATCTCTTGCTTACCGTGACCACCACGGAGAAAACAGGTGCTCCGCCAGCGAGTACCACGACAAGCAATGCCTGCGTTGCGGAAATCGAGTACCTTCCCGACTATGGCCAAGAATACGTTATGGTTCCGCATTACTGGCTCGGCAGCGTGGCAATGAAACCGACCCTCACAGACGGCTGGAATCTGACAGCGTTCGATTCGACCGTGGACACCAAAATTCCGGACACCATTACCGCGCTGGCTGGCTTGGCAAAGTCGATAGCGCCAAGCGGAACGGTATCCGCAGCAGCATCAACTGGTGGTTTAGCTCCTGGTTTGTACCCAATTGTACAGAAAGGCGATAGTTTGGCATTGGGCGATTATGTCTTTACTGCTCCAGGCGTAGCCTGCCAGTCTCTTGTAGCTGCGCCACCTCCGGCTAAGGCGACACCGACACCCTCAGCAGGTTCCTAGGAACCTGCGGGGGCAACGGTGCGACGCTTGTGAATTACAACATCGGTAGCGCCGTGGCCTGTGCCACCAGCACGCGGAACCTCTATGGAGATTGCTTGGCGCTCCTTCGAATCTGGGAGGAAGATGGTTATGACTCGCGCCGTGGCTAATCTTCTTTTGATCGGAGCGTTGCCAGTCCGACAATGAGTCTATCTATGGTTCCGCCAGACCTGACGAATCAGCGGCCGAGTGAACTGATTGTGACAGTTGAGACAGACTCTCAGGTTAAAGACGCATCGCTCGCCATCACCGTCCCCCATGTGCCTCTTCCAACTCGTTGAACCTCGCGCTGCCTGTCTTCTCGCACAAATTGATTCGCACGGCGGTGATCATGGGTGAAAAATGCGCGGCGAGCGGACAGAAAATGCCGATCATCGTCGAATTGAGAGAAGACGGTTCCTCTCCTCAGGTACTTGCGTCCCAAAGCCTCACCTTTACCTACACAACCGAACTCGCGCTTGCCACGTATCTCCTCCTGGGTTGCATCGGTGTCGCTACCGGGTATTGGCTGCGCCTCTTAGTCAACGTACTCGCTACAGCCAAGCCTAAGGTCGTGGTGACGGCGGAAGTAGACCCTCCAGAGCGCCTCAAGAAGTTTGTCGGGGAGCATCCTGTTTCGACGGACTTCTTGGTCACACTTTTGTTGGGAGTTCTTGCGATGCTCTATTTGTCACATTCCGGAAGGCCTCCGGACGCAGCCGCACAGTGGCCAGGTGCGCTTACACTGGGCGCGAGCTTGGGTGTGTTGACTAACAGCGAGCTTTTCACACGACTCGGAAAACCCTAAGAGTGCGTATGCAACGTCTGTCGAATGGCTTCGCGCTACTTAACGTTTTGAATCCGTCCTTACGAACTTCGTCTTCGGTTTGGCGGTTTCCTTCAGATGGAGTTTTAAAATGCTGAGCTCACTGCAGCCGAAGACCAAACGCTACACCGGCAGGCATCTAGTAGTCATGCGAAATGATGGGGTTTCAAGTGGAACGAACCTCTTGCGCCAAGCCGCCGGTCTGCGGGTCGCCAGTTCCTTAGACTTCGCGTCCGGTTTCGATAGAACCGCGACGCTTGACGGAGCAGATGCATTGGTGCTGCCAACCATTGGAATCGCTATCGTCGAGACAGTTCCAGAACAGAGGCAGAAGATCGCTGCGGCGATGTCGGTCGACAGCGCACTTCTGTCGATCGAGCCCGAGAGAGTAGTTTATGCTGCATCGGAGCGCGACAATTTGAGGGCAGCCGGAACCACCGCAGAATATCTTGAAGGCTACCGTGACGCGGTCAATCATCTAACGCAACGACTCGGCGCCAGCGGCCGAAATGCGCAGGTCTCTTCTTCGAGCACGCCAGATGAAAGCCAAACAACGTGGGGACTTCAGGTCACCCGAGTGGCGGCTTCGCGCTATTCCGGTAACGGCATTCGCCTCGCCATATTAGATACCGGCATCGATCTCGGGCATCCTGATTTTGCGGGACGTAACATCACAACGCAGTCGTTTGTGGCTGGCCAGCCAGTTCAGGATGGCCACGGGCACGGCACGCACTGTGTGGGCACTGCTTGCGGACCTGCACTTCCCAATAGGCTTCCGCGATACGGAATTGCCTACAATGCTGAGATCTTTGTTGGTAAGGTTTTAGGCGACAACGGCAGCGGAGCGGACGGCGATATTCTCGCTGGGATCGAATGGGCTATTAACAATGGCTGTCAAGTGATCTCGATGTCGCTAACCGCTCTTCCGGACCAAACGCCATCTGCCGCCTACGAGCAGTCGGCGAAGCGGGCCCTTTCCAACGGAACACTGATAGTAGCGGCGGCGGGCAATGAAAGCCGACGGCCCGATTCTATACAGCCGGTTGATCATCCGGCAAATTGCCCATCGATCATGGCAGTTGGTGCATTAGACGCCGATCTCCAAGTGGCCTTCTTTTCCAATGCCGGTCTGAATCCGAACGGAGGACAGGTGGACTTGGCGGGTCCAGGCGTTAATGTCCGATCGGCTTGGCCTCGACCGACGCTTTATAACACGATCAGTGGAACCAGTATGGCCACTCCTCACGCGGCTGGCATCGCGGCTCTACTAGCGGAATCACAGTCGAGCGTCCGCGGGACGGGTCTGTGGACGCTTCTTGCTCAAACCGCTAGCCGGCTGGTAGCCCCCTCCCGAGATGTCGGGTCTGGTTTGGTACAAGCGCCCTGAAAGTGCTGTTACCCTCTGCTGCCGTTATGTGATACACTCCGTAGCGTACGGCATTGCCGATGAGTTTCGCCATTCGGAGATGTAAGATGGTTACAATTCCGGTCAACGTTCTTATCACGACCGACGAAAGTGAACGCCTCCCTGAAATAGTCAAGAATCTCGAAGCGCTGGGATTGCACGTAGTGCGTCAGATGGAGCACATTGGCGTTGTCCAAGGCCAGATCCCTTCTGGTAGTGTCGACACACTCAGAAATGTAAAGGGAGTTGCCAACGTCGAGCTCTCGAAGACTTTTCGCATCGCACCGCCGGATAGCGAAGTACAATAGAACGCGCATCGCGAACACCCGCGTCAAGACCACCTCCGCCGCGCTAACAAGTCGAAACAACTCCGCAGGCGCGGGGCGCGCAGTTCCGCATCAAACTAATGCCGGGGGCGGGGGTCGAACCCGCACGGAGCCCTCCGCTCCAGAGGATTTTAAGTCGTTTAAGGTTATAGATAACTACTTGAAAGTATTGAGGTTTTAGTTTCTTATATGTGAAAATGTGCACGTTTATGTGTCGGTTTTGAGGGAAATCGGACTGGTCCTAAAGGCCTATTAGGCCGGTTTGCAGGCTCCGGGCGCGCGCGGTGGCAATCTTTATCAGAGGCCCTTGGGCATGGGCCGCAGGCGGTCGCTTTGACGTACATAAATTGATGGGCTTACTGTCGGCGTGAGGTGCGTCGCGCGCCGCTTGACCACGATCCGCAATCAAAAGTAGTTAATTGAATGACATCGCATCGAAAAATCCCATGCCGAAGAACGGCGGCCCTCGGCTCGAACAAAAATCCGGACGTTTTTCTATTTCTGGCGATCCTCTCTCACCCTCAAAGCCTTGTCGATGACGACTAACCGTAAGCGTGCGGTCGCCGCGGCGATGGGCGCTGCTGCAGCGCTTCGCCTGGTCCCATGCAGAATGCATAAAAACTACTAAATCCTCCTCCTACCCCTCGCTCAGCTCACCGGATCGGTAAAGCTCCTTAGCCGCTGCCTCAATCTCTGCCGTCAGCCTGTTCATTCCCATTCCAATGGAAATAAAATGAAGAGCGCTTATGGCTTCATAAAGCTTGCTAGCAGCCTGTGTCTTGCAGAGAATCCTGTACTCGATAGATTCATGCCCTGAAACCATAAAGCGCCAGGTTTCGCCGTTGTAAAGCTCCATGGCTGTGATGTAGGCACCATGCACGTACTTGTCGTACATGTGAGCAAGATAGCGAATGTTTTTACGAACGATGGCCGGATTCACGGCATCCTTCGTCTTCGCTTTCTGCAGCTCCTCGGCTAGCCGGTATTGAGCAGAGAGCAACTTATCGCGTGTGACGAATTCTTCGTTCTTGAAAGCGTCATATTCGTCAGGGTCTTCCGGAATCGGTGTGAAGTATTGGCGAAGGAATTCTTTTTGCGCGACCGTCGGCTTACCGCTTCTGACGCCTTCGGTTATTGAAGTTATCTCGCTCGCGAAGTCCGACACCGTCCGAAGAAGGGTTCCACACTCGGTCAGATAACCAAATAAACGCGGCGCGTATCGCGCTAATCATGCGCACTGATTTTCCGATGACAAGAGCCCGTTCCGTCTCCTCACGGAACGCCCATCGGAAACCATTGGCCTCTGGAGGGCCTGCCGGAACCTTTTTCAGCGGAAGGAGTGGAGCGGCGAGCTCGCTCAACCATTCATCCAATTGACGGAGGATTCGTTCTGTGACTGGGAAAGCATTCGGCATCGCATCCCCTCAGAGTTAGCTTGTGTTCAAATCGAGCTATCTGGTGCAAATCTCATCAATATGTGTGCTCTACTGCGGTCGCGCAAATAACTCCGGCAGGAATATTTGACGCGGTGCAGGTGCACTCCAGGCCCGCTCAATCCAAGTTCCCGGACCATCAAACATGGATACCCTATCGCAAACCGAGGTCCTATATCGGCAGCTTCCGCTGGAACTTGTGGTGCGTCACGAAGCGGGCCATGCGGTGATGGCTCACCGTTGCGGGGGCTCTGTCCAGCGCATCATCTTCGGCCGAACGATTTCTGGTGAGAACTACGGCAGATCATTCTGGACTGTTCCCGATCGAGACAAATATCTGCTCGCAGTGTCCGGCGGCGTGTTGGCTCTCTATCTACAAGAGCGCCAGTCGGCGCTGACGTTTCAGTCGTTTATCGAATGGGTTTCGACCGCGGACGGTTACACCATGGCCATATCTGGGGCTAGTGATTGGTCGGAAATTCTCAGGCTCACGCAACAGCCGCGCGGCGGCGGCATGGACGATTTTCTTGAGCGCGCGGTGCGTCCCTACTTTGATCAAGGAGTCGGTCTTCTTGCCGGCGCGCGCGACCAACTCGATGGACTTACAGAGTTTCTACTCGCACAACCGCCAGGGCTCGGACCTCGATCATTAAAACGCTTCTTCGCGGGCAACGGACGCAACCGCCTCGCTGAGTGGATTGATCGCCCGCGTGTCGTTTGGGCGGCGTACGCGGAGCGCCGTACCAGCGAACCGTAACGAACGACTCAGTGCGTGCGCTCATGGCTTGTTTGCCCTTCAGAGGTTAGATCGCGATCTTCAATGCGATTTCCTCGAACGGCACACGCGGCACTTTTACTTTGCGCCCGCCGCGCGGGCGCTTGGCGATTAGCACCAGGCCGTGCTGCTCCAGAATCCGAATATCCTCCTGAACGTTTTTGAAGTCGCGGCCTACCATCTTCGCAAGCTCGTATAGCGACTCGGGGTGACGGGTCCGAATCGCGCGCAGCAAGGCCAGCCGCTCGCGGGTCAGAAAATTGCGGGCCGCCTCGAGGCTGGTGAAACCCACCTCCTCGCGCGGTCCTTTCGGAATCCGCTGGCGGGTACGAACCGCCTCGAAGGCCCTAGTGAAGTCGCCCGTCACATCGCTGAACGGTCTGATGGAAAAGCTAACCGTCTTCATTTTCGTTCCCTTCAAGCCTGTGCGCCTCGGTCGTGAAGTCCGCAACAAGTTGTTCTACGGTTGTGAAAAAATACGCTTCCTCTCGGGTCCCAACGTGTCGATGGTGTCCCTTCGGATGATGGTTGTCGTACAAGAGCGCCGGCGTTTCTTCTCCTGCGCGGATGAATGCGAGCCGGTACCGGACACCCTCAGGGTGCCTGGCGCTCCGCTCAACTTGCCAAAGGACGAGCTCATAAAGGTTGCCGCGGTCGTCGGTCCACTTCCGATGCCTCAGTAATGTAGCCCGCCCCACAGCTGCCGCTCCTCTACATGGCATAGTGTACCACGTAAGCGCCGTTTTCCCAAGCGGCCGGCTCTATCGGATGGCTGCTGTTTGCGTGAATTCGTTTTCACCGCTCCAGCCCCTCGTCGCGGTCGAGGTCCTTGCCCTTGTCGCGCCCGCGTTCTCGCTCGGCCTGGCGGACGAAGTTTCTGACCTGCGGCGCGATGCCTTCGCGCTCGGCGGCGCGCATGCGCACTGGGTCTTTCGCGATCTCCTGGGACGCCCGCTTCATTTCCTCGCGCAGCTCGGCTGCGCGCGCCTTCGCCTTCGGATCGAAGTCGGCCGTGCCGGCGACTTGGATGAATTCCTTTTGTGCCTGCTTGAAGCGCGCCACGGGATCGTCCTGCGCTGCTTCCGCCTGCCGCTCCTGACCTTGCGCCCTTGTTTCCTGCTTCGGTCGCCGCGTCTGCTCCCGCTGCCATTGCATTGGCCGTTCTTCCTCTGCCTGGCGGGCACGGGCGGCCTCCATGCCGCGGCGCTGCGCGTAGTCGAGGGTTGAATCCTTGGGCCGCGCGCGGGAGAGCCGCTCTTTGAGTTCGTCGTAGCCTTTGAAATCATCGCGCCCCGCGTAAAGCTCGGCGCCTTCGCGATGGCGGGTCATGCCGACATACGACAGATGGCGGTCCATGCCCGGCGTTGCCAGAATGAAGGTCTTATCGACCGTCGCCCCTTGCGCCTTGTGCACGGTGGCGGCGTAGCCGTAATCCAGCGCCGCGTAGTCACGGAGATTGAAGCTGACCTCGTGTCGCTCTGCGCCGTCTAGCGCCACTCGCATCGAATTCCGGTTGACCTCGACGACGGTTCCCAGGGTCCCGTTCTTCACTCCCAGCTCGCGGTTGTTTTTCAAAAACATCACCCGCTCGCCGTGGGCGAAGTGGCGCTCGCCGCGCTCGACTGTGATCGTTCCGTCATCCGCCGCCAGTTCGCGGGCGACCTCGACGTGGACGTCCTTGCCGAGTTTTCCACGCTCTCTCAGAATCGCCCGCGCGCTCAGATTCAGCTCGCGCACGTCGGCTCTGGTGTGCGCGAGAATGAGCGAAGCTTTTTCCGGCTCCGCCGCGCGGTCTTTCGCCCACGCCCCGATCAGCTCCTCCTTGGCCTTGTTCCGGTTGTCGCCGAAGTGAATCGCGCCATGCTGCTGGTAGCGGTCGAACGCGCGGCGCGGCTCGCCGCGCGCGAAGTCGCTGGAGGCCGCGCGCTGCCACGCTTCGCGCTGCCGGCGGATGCCCGATAACTCCTGGTACCCTACCCGCTCTGCGATTGCCCGAAACGCCGCTCCCGCCTCGATCGGCTGGAGCTGCTCGGCGTCGCCGACCAGCACCACCTTGGCGCCGCGCGCGGAGGCCTCCGAGACGATGCGCTCAAGCTGACGGCTGCCGACCATGCCCGCCTCGTCGATTACCAGCACGTCGCGTGATGAAAGCTGCTCCCGGCCCTCCCGCCACGCCTTCTCCCACGACGCCAGCGTCCGGCTCTCGACCCCCGATTCCCGTTGCAGGCTCTCGGCCGCGATCCCCGACAGCGCTCCGCCCAGGACGCGGTAGCCCTCGGCCTGCCACGCATCGCGCGCCGCTGCGATCGTTGCCGACTTGCCGGCGCCGGCGAAGCCGGTGAGCGCATCGATCTGCCGCTCGCTCGTGATGAACTTCACTGCCTCGCGCTGCTCGGCGCTCAAGTAGCCGTGGCGCGAAAGCGCCGCATTCCGGTTGCCCTCCGCTACTCCGTGCGTCTTGATGTCCGCCATCTCGCCGGCGCGTTCAGCCATGCGCGATTCGACCGCCAGCATCTCGCGCGTGGTGTAACGCTCGGGCTCGATGACGTTGCCGCGTTCGTTCTTAACTGTCGGCACAAGCCTCACTAGCTCAGCCGATCCTTCAAGACGGGCCATCAGGTTGCGGAACCGGTCACCGTCGTCGATATAGCGGAAGACCTCACGCGCGATGTCGCGGCGGGTAAAGGTCGATTGCCGGCGGGTGAGGTTGTCGAAAACGATCTCGGGCTTCTGCTCGATCCGCTGCGCGTTGCGCTCGCGTACCTCTTCCAGCCGGCGCGCCCGCTCCGCGTACTCGCCGCGCCCGCGCATCTCGTCGACCGCCTTGCCCAGATGCGCGGTCGGCTCCAGCTCGATGCCCTGGTCCTTGAAACTCCGGTGGTCGATGTGGACATCGAATCCGGCCCGCATCAGGTGTTCGTTGGCGAGGTCGGCCCAGTGCTCGCGCCACTCGCGCAACAACCCGACTTGGTTCCACTCGCGCACCTTGCGCCCGAAGCCGTCCGGGCTGACCTCGCGCATGGTCAGCATAACGTGGGCGTGTGGGTTGCCCTCCTCCCAGTGGACGTTGAGGTCTGCCACCATTCCACGCGCCACAAACTCGCGCTGTACGAACTCGCGCCCAAGCTCAATCGCCTCGGTCTGGCCCAGCTCCTCGGGCAGGGCGAATTCGACCTCGCGCGCGACTTGGGCATCGCACCGCTTCTCGACCGCCTCAGCCGCGTTCCACAGTTGCTCGCGATCGCGCATCCATTCCGGCGCGCCCTGGGGCAGGAGAATCTCGGAATGGACCACACCGGATTTATCGGAGTAGTCGAAGCTCTGCCCCTGGCGCTGGTCGGTAAATACCGACGCGGAGCGGTAGGCCGCCGCAGCCACGGCGCTCCGTCCGTGGCTGCGTTTTATGACCTTGGCAGTGAAGTGGTAGATCGCCACCGGTATCTGGCTCTTAATTTCCCGCCGCTTGCGGCGCGCGGTAATCTTTCCGGGGATGGTAGCTCGGCCCGCGACGTACTCGCAAGAGTACGTAAGAGTACGTATAAGTGCGCACTTCGCTTCGCTCCGTGACTTTATGCGGTTGCCCTCCGGGCGTCTGCGATCTATTACCGGATTGGCGATCAATTCAACTACCGCGCTGCCCAGAGCGGAGAAACGCTTCGCGTGGTACAAAATGCTTTTGATCTGAATATCCAATCAGGAGGGCGGATGATGAGCGGCAAGACCAAAGCAGGAAAGCCAGGACCGCACGCCGGACACCGAAAAGCCGCCGCTGCAGAATTGACGAGGTGAAACATGAAGGAAACCGCTAATTACGCCGGGCGCCTCAAGGCGCTCAAGGAAGAACAACAGCGCCTCGAACGCAAGCAATCCGAGCTGCTCGAAAAACGCCGCGCCGAAATCGGCCGCCTCGCGGAAAAGCTCGGCCTGCTTGAAGCTGACGACGACGCGCTTGCCGGCGTCCTGCGCGAACTCAAGGACGCCCTTTCCAAAAACGGCGATGAGCGCCTCGCGAGGTGGCGCGCCGCGGGCGCCTCCTTTTGCCGCGGACACCAAGACCGCAAAGCTCCTCGCCCGCGCGCGAAGGCTGGTGTGGAGGAACCAAATCCGGATGCGGCGCGTCGCTGACACGGAGCGCCGGCAAGACACCCGGCGCAAAATCCAGCTCGGCGGCCTCGTCATCAAGGCCGGCCTCGCCGACGAAGAGCCCGCCGTCATCCTCGGCCTGCTCACGGCCGCCAGGCGGGTGCTCTCCGGCCAGAACGCCGCCGACTCACGCCGCCGCTGGAAGGAACTCGGCGACAAGGCGTTCGGTCAGAACTGAGCCTGGCCTATGCCCAATGCCCTCTATCCGCTGCTCCTGGTCTTCGTTCTCTTGGTCATCGTTACCGCCGTTCTGAAGACCGATCTGCTCGGCTACGTCTCCGCCGTCTGCATGATCTTCGCCTTCATGGTCGTGCTGCACCACTACGCGGCGCTCGGGGTGATGGGCGATGCCCTTCAGGTCCAAAACCCCTACTTGCGCTATTTTCTCTTCCGCAGCGCCGTCACCGTCGGCGGCGTCGCGCCGCTGGCATTGCTCGCCTTGGCTTGGGCCTTCAAAGACCGGCTCAAGCCGTGGCTCTTCTATTCGAGCGTCGCGGCAGTCGCCTGCTCCGGGTTCTGGACCGGCTACGATGAATTCGAGCGCCTCGCCCCTTATTACCCGCGGTTTTCGCTCGCCACCCTATTCGGCTCCGCCGATATGTTCGCCGTGATCGGTGCCGTGATTCCCGTGGCGCTGAGCATCGCCGCAGTGCGCAAGTCGCGCCCCCGTCGGCGCGACACCGCACCGGTCCGCCGCGCCGCCTCGGCGCTTCACGGCGAAAGCAATTGGTTCCCGATCGAACAGGCAAGGAGCTGGTTCAACGAGGGCGGCATCGTGATCGGCGAGGCCTATCGCCCGGACTTGAACCCGAAGCTCGGCGGCAACGCCCCCCTGCTCCGCTACGACGGTGAGCAGGGCTCGGGCCACGTCCTGGTCTTCGCCGGTTCGGGCGGATACAAAACGACCGGCATCGTGATCCCCTCGGCGCTAGAATGGCGCTCGGGACTGGTCTGCCTCGATCCTTCAGGTGAGGTTTTGCAGGCCGTGCATCGAGCGCGGCGAGCGATGCAGCATCGGGTTGTCGCGCTGGATCCGGAACGTCAAGACTCCGGTTCGCTCAACGTCCTCGATTGGATCGATTCATCTTCGGATCGCGCACTGCTCGACGTGCAGGCCGTAGTTGGATGGCTGGCGGGCGAGACGCCGGGCGAGCGTTACGATGATTATTTCAAGCACGCCGCCCGCGCCCTGCTGGCGTGCCTCCTTGCAGATCTGATTTTCGATCCTGCGATCCCGACGGACCGGAAGACGCTGGCGCTGCTGCGCGATCGCGTGTCGCGTCCGATTCCCGATCTAAAGCAGTTGCTCGAGACGATTTACGCGAAAGGCTCCGGTTATGGCTTCGGGTTTCCCACTCAGCTCGCCGGCAATCTGAAGGACATCACCGAAAAGCAGTTCTCCGGATTTTACGGCGAGGCCGGCAATGCCACGGCGTGGCTCGCGATTCCATCGCTGGCCCGTCTGGTTTGCGGAGGCGGGTTCCGGACTCGCAATCTGCTGTCGGGCAAAATCGACGTTTTCATCAATCTGCCGCTGAAGGTCCTGCAGACCACGCCACAGGCCGCGCGCGTGATCCTCGGTGCGTTGCTTAATTCGGTGTACGAGGCACGCGGGCGAAGTGCTGGCCGCATCCTATTCCTGCTCGACGAAGTCGCCCGGCTCGGCTACATGGGCATTCTCGAGACCGCGCGCGACACCGGGCGCAAGTATGGAATCAATCTTTGCCTGCTCTACCAGTCGCTGGGCCAGCTGAGCCAAAACTGGGGGCATCCGGGTCGGCAAGCCTGGTTCGATGCGGCCTACCTGCGTCTCTTCTCACATATTCAGGATTACGAAGCAGCCGATTTTCTCTCGAAGGCGTGCGGGGAATTTACCGCCCTCGGCGATTCGTTCACCACAGGGACCGGCTCCTCGTCCGGCTCCAACTACCGTTCTCACTCAAGGCATAGCTCGACCAGCCAGCAACAACTCGCCCGGCGCCTGATTAAGCCGGAAGAGATCCTGCAGGGGATGCGATACGACGAGCAGATCGTGCTGATTCAGAACGCTCCGCCGTTGCGTTGCGGTCGGGCGATCTATTTTCGGAGGCCGGAGATGGTGGCGCACGTGAAAGGTGGCCCCTAAAGCCGACCAATCGAGCCTCGATGATCAGGAATCGGCTTCGTTCTGGCACGAGCAGTGCCGGACCGTGTGGTGTCTTTGGCCTCGGAGGACCAGAGACGAAGCCTGCCCCGCAGCATGGTTCAGACGGGCGTATTTCCCGGTTCGAATCGGCTGTTCGCTAGAAGGGGTGGAGAACGGATTGGTCGCACGGACCCTGGCCCATGTTGGCTGGAACACGGCGCGCGCCGCCGCGATGCTCGGTCTGAGCCGGAAAGGGCTCTACAAATTCTTGGAGCGCTATGAGGCAGAGGCGCCGTCCTGGCGCCACAACGGCGCGTCATACAACGGTCGCAACGGCAAGGGAAATTAGGCCGGCCGCCGGCACCGGAAGGCAAGGTCGCAAGTCTTACTCGAGACTTTGCGGGGCGAGCCTGTTGCCTGGTCAACGACTTTCGATGAGCGGACAGAGATGCCGCTCGCGGTTGCCGGCTGCTTTACGGCGGAGCAGTAGTTCAAGCTGGCCTTTCAGGGTCCGGAGATCGCGGATGCTTTGATCAATCTCGCCAAGGTGCTGGTGCGCCAGTTGACGGACCCGCTCGCACGGCGTCCTGCCGTGGCTTGCGAGCTGCAGGAGTTCCTTTACGTTCTCGAGGCTCATGCCGAAGCCCTGCGCTCTGCGGACGAAGCTTAACCAGCGCAGAGTGTCCGCGTCGTAAACGCGATAACCATTCGGCAGCCGCTGCGCTGGCGGAATGATCCGATGCTTTTCGTAGTAACGGACCGCCGATGGCTTCAGTCCTGCCTGACGCGCCACTTGCCCGATCGTAAAAGTGTTCATTTCAAACCTCTTGACCTTAAACCTGAGTTTAACGTGTAAG
The DNA here is from genome assembly GCA_050736695.1 of Binataceae bacterium (SeqCode). GTDB lineage: Bacteria > Desulfobacterota > Binatia > Binatales > Binataceae > JBARDN01. The sequence goes on from JBOHWH010000065.1 coordinate 26,576, forward strand.
ATGGATTCGTGAAAGTGGTTCGATAGCGGGGACAACCCCGCGCGTAGCCTCGGCTATCACCTGCTCTGGTTGTGGCCACGGCCCGCTGAGGGAACCAGGGGCTTTAACGTACCGACCGGCGTCGCGGTGGCTCAGGATGGTCTCATCCACGTTGCCGACAGCGCCAACCAACGGATAGTGATGCTGTCCCCCGATGGAGGAGTTTTGGGAGCGTGGAAAATTCCCAAGGCCGACCCGAGGGTCTACTCGCCCGAGCAGATCGCAGCCTCGCCTGATGGCACCACTGTTTATGCAACCGACTTCGCAGGTAACCGAGTGATCGTGCTATCGGTGCCCCGCTAAGCGCCTCTTGGGCTGACCGTTGGAGAGCTGGCGAAGCGGGTACAGTCAGCACGCCGTCGTGGCTGAAAAGGCTCGAACGGTCGCGTGTAATGCTGCCAGCGCCGCGATCGGAAGGAAAGGCGCGCTTGGGGCGGATTTTTATCCCTTTCTTGAGCACGGAGCGTCCCGATTCACGACATGAAAATCGCCTAATCACTGCATGGTCGGCTTATCACCAAGGTCGAGCCAGCAAAGACTTTCCTGGACAGAGCTCGCCAGCTCGCGGTACGCGGATGGATCCAACCTGAGCGTGAGACACCCGATCGTCAGGTGGACCACACCACAGTTGCACAGGTCGATGTAGAATGTGCCGTGCTCGGCGAGCCGTCGTCGCTCACACTTCTCACTGCTTGCCATCTCGGTTCCAGGCTCCCACGCACGAACTGTTGTCACGCTCTATGCAACCGGCGCTACACTCGCCTGAACAGCGCGCGTCTCACCGCACGTTCAGCTGCGCGCAAGCAATCTTCGCAGACCGCGTCCGCTGAATCGGACATAGCCGCTGAACGCCGGTTTCCGTTGGTAGCGAAGCGAGCGCCACATATGGGGCATCCCTCCGACTGCAAGCCTGCCAGCGGATCACTGCTCGCGTTCGTATTCATGATCCGGCCTGCTAGAAGAACCAGCCCGAATCAGATGATGGGCCGAAGATTGCGCCCACGAACCGCTCGAACTCTATGTTGAATTTCATGATCACGTGGTCGGAGCCGGGGGTCAGCCCGAAACCGGGTCCGACGCTGTATTCGATTCCGTGCGGAAGCTCCCCCCACATGACGGGGAAGATGTAGTGTTGCTGCTCCCGGGTCGGATCCAGGTCGTCGATCAGTCCGGCACCGCCGTAGAACTCGACACCCGGCGAAAGGTACGGCAAGAAGCGGTAGTAGATGGCGTTACGGTAGCCGAATTCGAAGCCCTGATTGTGACCCGCACCGATCAGTACCTTTTCGAAAACCGGATTGGCAATCAGCGACAGTCGTCCGAAGTCCTTTTCTATGATCGGCTTCAGTTCCAGCTCCAGATCGGCGTCGTCGAACTGCGGTGTCTTGTGCCACTCCAGTTCGATGTACCAGCCGAGGTTGACCGGGAGCCTTTCCTCGTCAAACAAGCGGCCGCGCAGGCGGAACTTGTCGCCCGCCCACCAGAAGCCGTGGCCGCTGGGCTGCGAGAAATTGAGGTAGGCTGCGGCTTCGATCCGATCGGTGAGACCGTAGGTCAGTTCATTGCCGTTGTACCACATCCCTTGGCTGCGGAAAGTTCCTTTCGCTGTACCGTCGCCTCCCTGGCTGTGGCCGTTGGCGACGACGGCATTATCAGTTTCGAGCTCGATCATTCCGCGAGGCTCGGTCGCGTAGGGATAGACCTCGAACTCCCACGGGTCGACCTGTGCCATCGTGCACCGTGATGGTCTCGCCCGGAGAGATTGCCTTTTCACGGTTTAGCTTAAAGCTCTCGAACTCGATGGTTTCGTTGTCCGCGTTAACCACTCTGACGACCAGCGCCTGCCCCGCCGGCACCGTCACCGTTTCGGGTATGAAATGGTGGTTCTCGAAGCGAACCTCTAAGATTCGAGCTTCGGCATGTGCTGCACCCCCCGCGCCCAGCATCGCGAGCATGATCAGCGTCAAACCCAAGTTTTTGCCGAAGTACCTCATCGAACTCTACATCGAACTCTACTCGCAGATGAAATTGAGAATGATTCTCAATACCAACAGCATGGGCCTGGAGTCAAGGCACCCTACGGGACCTGCTTGTGCCGAGGCGTGTTAGGGGGTTGCCGGGGCGCAACCTCTTGAAATGAGGATGCGGAGGCAGCGGCCAGCGAGCACGGGTAGGCTGTCGGGCCGTGCTCGCACGAGAGCGTCCCGTTGTTGACCTTGTACCTAGGTGCGGGGTGTAGGATTCGCGTGGATCGGAGGTGTCGTCATGAGGACCAAACGAAAGATCGAAATCTTCAGCGCCGGATGCGTGGCGTGCGATGAAACCGTCGCTACGGTTCGGCGAATCGCCTGCTCCTCGTGCGAGATCGAAGTCCTCGACATGCACGATCCCGCGGTTGCTACCAAAGCCAAGACCTATGGAGTTCGCACAGTCCCTGCAGTTGCGGTCGATGGGCGACTTGCCGCGTGCTGCGCGGGAACCGGTCCGGATGAGGCGTCGCTGAGAGCAGCCGGAGTCGGCGTGCCGGCGCCGTGAGGGAGACGGACCAATGGACGGGCTGACTATCGGAGAGCTGGCGAAGCGGGCGGGTGTCAACCGGGAGACTGTTCGTTATTATGAACGCCGCCGTTTGCTTCCACGGCCGCCGCGATCGGCATCGGGGTACCGGGTGTATTCCGATGATGCCGTGCGTCGAATCAAATTCATCCGCCGCGCTCATGCCTTGGGCTTCTCACTGATCGAGATTAAGGAACTCCTGGAGCTGCGAGCGGATTCGCAAAACCAGCGCAAAGACGTGCGGGGACGAGCCGAGGCAAAAGTCAGGAAGCTCGAAGAAAAAATCGAAGCGCTGGTGGCCATGAAAGAGACGCTGGCACGCCTGGTGGTAGTGTGCGCGACGGGCGGTACGGCCAATCGCTGCGTTATTCTAGATAGCTTCGAGGCGGAAAAGTGATCGGCAGGCATCCGGCCTAGCTTGCCGTCCTACGTTTCTCCGAATATTCGTCGCAGCGGGCCGGCCTCGCGATCGCGAAACTGCGGGTGTTCGGCAAGCCACGAACGCAACACCTCTTCCGGTCGGAAGAGACGATGCGCTCTTGGATCGCTGAGCACCCGCAATTCAATGATCGCGAGGCGCGGCCCCTGCGAGACTTTCTTGCGAGCGATTTCAGGTTGGACTGAGACTTATGTCGGCGTCTGCGCGTTGCGTAGGACGCGGCCGCGAATATCCAATTTCGCGAGTGTTGTTGAGGATGCGACCATCTCATCGCAACATGCGGTGGCTCCGCTGCATCACGCGAGAGACGACCTTGTCATTCGCCGCGTGGCTCGGGCGGCCTCGCGAATCTAGATACGATTTGAGGGTTTAGGAGTTGTGATGCAAGTAGAAAAATTTAACCTGGTGATTCTGGGTTCGGGATCCACCGCGTTTGCCGCAGCCATCAGAGCCGCGGAACTGGGTAAGACGGCCGCGATGACGGAAAACCGAACGCTGGGCGGGACCTGCGTCAACCGCGGCTGCCTGCCGTCCAAGAACCTGATCGCTGCCGCCGGCATCATTCATGATGCCGCACGCCCGCGCTACCCTGGGATCGAGCCTGCGCGTCTTAAGTTTCGCTTCCCGGAACTCATCCAGCAAAAGGACGAGGTCATCGCCTACTACCGGGAAAAGAAGTATCAGAGCATCGTTGGCGATCGCATCCGGGTATTCGACGGTACCGCGCGGTTCGTCGACCGCAACGCGGTTCAAGTCGGAGAGGTTCGCCTGGAGGCGGAGCGCTTCTTGATCGCCACTGGCTCCCGGCCCTTCATTGCCCCACTGAAAGGACTCGATACGGTGCCGTTCCTTACCAGCGATTTACTGACCAGCCACGAGAGCATGGAGTTGAAGGAGCAGCCCGAGTCGCTGACTATCAT
>JBOHWH010000066.1:0-21636 GCA_050736695.1 Binataceae bacterium (SeqCode)
AACCGCGGACTTCTCCCCGGACTATTCAAAACCCAACCAGTTCCTAACCACTCCTCGCGCTTCGATCCATCGAGGCTGACCACCACCCAAACCCATTTCACTCACAGCCTCTCAGGATGACGGAAAGGGCGGCAGGGTCAAAAAATCACAACTCTCAGGACGACGGAAGGGGTGGCCGCAGCGGGCCCGGAAAAATTCACCAACTCTCAGAGTGCGTTGCTGCCGCGTTCGCCGGTGCGGATGCGCACGACCTCCTCCATCCGCATCACGAAAATCTTGCCATCACCGATTCTGCCGGTACGCGCCGCGCGCTCGATGGTCTCGACTACTTGCGCTGTGAGATCGTCGTTTACGATTATTTCTACCTTCACCTTGGGCAGAAAATCGACTACGTATTCGGCGCCGCGATAAAGTTCGGTATGGCCCTTCTGGCGGCCGAACCCTTTTACCTCGCTGACCGTGAGACCCTGCACCCCAATACTCGACAATGCCTCTTTGACCTCGTCGAGCTTGAACGGCTTGATGATTGCCCAAACGTAATTCATATGGCTCCTTTCGATCCTTCACCTGGCCGGCGGGCGTTATCGCGGTCACGCGGGGCTATGCCTTACCATTTCCCCTTCGCCACGGATTACGCAAGTCCCCGGCGCCGGCATCGGTCGCGGCTATCGACAGGCAATCGCGATGCCATCCGAAACCGCCGCCGATCGGCCGAATTTACCTTCATCGATGCCCGCTCGGCGGGCGAACGATGAATCCGCAGGCATGCAGAGAGAGCCGTCAGGACGCGGCCGCATCGGATTTCCCTTTGGCCCGGACTGTCGGTTCCTCGCCGCGAATCAGGCGCGCGATATTCGCGTGATGCCGCAATATGACCAGCGCTGTTATGACGATCGCGAGAAGCAGGTAAGGATTGGCAGGGTGCAGCGCGGCAACCGCTGGCGGAATCGCGATCGCCGCGGCCAATGAAGCGATCGACATGATGCGGAAAATCGCGAATACGATCGCGAACACCACGGCCGCGATCAGCACGGCGATCGGCGAAATCGAGAGCCAGATGCCGAGCGCCGCCGAGACGCCCTTGCCTCCGCGAAAGCCGATAAAGACCGAGCAGATAGAGCCGACGAACGCCCCGATTGCGGCCCATGCGACCGCGGCGGGCGGAAACCCGGCGGCGCGGGCGAAAATCACCGGCAACGCGCCTTTCAGAACATCGCCGACGAACGTGATGATCGCGGCGCTGGCGCCACCGGCGCGCGCGACGTTGGTCATCCCGATATTTCCCGAACCGATCGCGCGCGGATCGAATCCGCGCATCCGACCGACGATCACGCCGAATGGAATCGATCCAATCAGGTAGGCGCCGATTACCAGGACGATTAGGCTAAGCACGATGACTCAGGTTTGGGTCGAGGAAAGATGGTCGGGGTGACTGGATTTGAACCAGCGACTCCTGCGTCCCGAACGCAGTGCTCTGGCCAGGCTGAGCTACACCCCGATTCCGTATTTGCCACGCCGGGACCGCGCAGAGCGTTTGTTATAGCATCGCCACCATTTCCGCGCGAGAGCAGCAAGCCCTGCGCCAAGCGAGACTGTCGATTTTCTTTAAGGAGCTGTATGCCCGAGCCGTGGGACGAAGGATCTGCGCGAAACGATTCTCTGCGAATCCACTGAAACTTGGCTCCGTCATTTCGACCGCAGGGAGAAATCCCGAGCGGAGGGCTGCTGCATGTGGCGTCCGCACCGAGCATCGACGCCTCGGGATTTCTCGCCCAGGGCTCGAAATGACGGGCCCAAGGGAACCGCCGACGCCGAGATCTTATCCTGCCGTGGCCGCGCCGAGGATTATCGACCGTTTTAAGCGTCGGAATCTGACCTGTCTTCCGATTTTGATCGATCATTTCCCCGCGCCTCTGCGCGAAACGATTCTCTGCGAATCCACTGAAACTTGGCTCCGTCATTTCGACCGCAGGGAGAAATCCCTAGCGGAGGGCTGCTGCATGTGGCGTCCGCACCGAGCATCGACGCCTCGGGATTTCTCGCCCAAGGCTCGAAATGACGGGCCCAAGGGGAACCGCCGACGCCGAGATCTTATCCTGCCGTGGCCGCGCCGCGGATTATCGAGCGTCTTAAGCGCCAGAGTCTGACCTGCCTTCCGATACTGAAACTTGGCTCCGTCATTTCGACCGCGGGGAGAAATCCCGAGCGTAGGGCTGCTGCATGTGGTCTGCCGAAGTGGATCAAGAATCGGCCCTTTAGAGATCCATTGTTTAGGTCGCTTTCAGCCGGATTCCCATACTCCCATATGGCGTTCGCGCTCGGGCGGCGTCCCTAACACTCGTTCGGGTTTTTGCCAGATTTGTTCATGGCTGAACTGTTCAGCCTTATGTTCTTTGCCGCTGCGTGCACAATGGACCCATGGACCAGCAAATGCCGGATTCCGGCAACTCCATTCAACCGGCGCAGTCCGCGCCCGAGCGCCGCACCATCTCCGACCGCAAGCTCGCCGCCAACCGGCGCAACGCCCAGCGTTCGACCGGGCCGCGCACCGCGCGCGGCAAAGCGCACTCCGCGATGAACTCCTCGAAGCACGGGATTCTCGCGCACGGACCGCTGGCGCACGGCCTGGTGATTCCGAAGCTCGAAGGCAAGCGCGCGGCATCGCAGTTCAGCGCGATGATGATCGCCCTTGCCGCCGACCGCAAGCCCGTGGGTGCGCTCGAGGACCTGATGGTCCAGGAGATCGGCGTATGCGCATGGCGGCTGCGCCGCTTGCTGAAATACGAGAATCGCGCCGCCTTCCTGACCTCGCGCAATTGGTCACAGCCGTCCTCCACCTGGGACAGTCTCGACAACGCAATGCGCGGTCCGGACCGGGTGGACTACGAACATAGGGGCGAAAGAATCCTCGCGACTACCGGGCTCAACCAGCTTTCGCTGCCCGACGCCGATGAGGTGACGACTATCAGTCGCTACGAAAATGGGCTGATGCGCCATCTGTTCCGCGCGATCGATCAGCTCGAACGGATGCAGCGTAGCCGCCGCGCGGCGGACCCGGAACGCGAGGCCGAAAAATCGCATCGAACCCACGTTCCGGAGGAAATTCCTGAGCAAATGCAAGGGTAAATTTCCACGAAGCCACCGAAAATTTACCAAACGAACCCACCAAACTCAGGCGCCGCGCGCCCGAAGATCGCCCAGGTGTGCCGCCTTCAACAATTTGTCATATTGGTGCGAACCTGGATCATCGATCAAAACGAAAATCCGCGCTGGCCTGGCTCGATCGATGGTTGCCTGTCGATGCGCCGGCCGCCGGTTTGTTGCGAATCTTTCTGGTCGCACTCGCGATTCGGATTGCGTATCTGATCGCGTTTATCTGGATGCGGCCGCAGAAGTGGGACGTCACCGAATTTCACATCTACGAGATCGGGAACATTGCCATCAACCTGTTTCAGGGCCGCGGCTTCAACTCGCCGTTTCACCACGCTATTCTCTTCGCGAGCGTATTCGTGTTTCTGCCGATGCCGCATTACTTCACGATGGTCAATAGCCAGTACTCGCAAACGCTGCGCTCCTGGTTGGCATTGATGGCGGTGATAGTGCTAATGCGCCGCGCGAGAAACGATACGCGCTCAGCGACGACAGGCTGAAGGACTAATCCTTGGCGCCCATCGGCGGCGGTGCGGCGGGAAGGGCATCGAACTCGGGCAGCGAGCCGAGGGTCTGGTCCCAACTCTGGCGGCTGCGCTTGAAGATGACCGCCTCGGGCTGGAACACCGACAAATCATCCAGACTGCCCACATAGATTGATACGGCGTCCGGCGCAGCCTCGGGCGTTCCGAACAGCAGGCTCCCGCAAGTCGGGCAGAAGTGCCGGATCGACTTGAGGCCGCTGCCCCCCGGCAGCGCGTAGCTGTTCGTCTGGCCGCTGACTTTGAATGACGACTTCGGCACCCCCATCACCGGGACATGCCCGCTGCCCGACGCGCGCTGGCAATCGCGACAGTGGCACAACACGGCGAACAGCGGCTTTCGCTCCGCCTCGTATCGCACGGCTCCGCATAAGCATCCGCCTGTGATCATCGTGGCCTCGTTCTGCTTGTCTTGATTGGATATTTCAGGGGCGCTTGGATGTTTTTCGGATCGGCTTGACCGGCGCCAGACGCTCTTTGCCGGCGAGCACGCGATCGAGCTTGATGCTCAGGTTCAGAAGCTGCGAGCTCAGATGGTCCAGGCGCTGCTTCAGATCGCGCACGTCTTTCTTGGACGGGATATTCACGAAGTCAAGCACCGACTCGACGTTACGATCGAATGACGACTTGTTCGCCATCAGCTTCTCGCCCGCGCGGCCCAAACCCGAGCGCAGCTTCCGGTTCGTCATCGCCTCATTGACGAGACTGGAAAGCCCCTCTTCGCTCATCTGGCGAAGCTTCGCGATCATGCCTTCAAAGTCCTGTCGTGCCATGGCTTCGGACTATATCATGGATGCAAGGCAGCGCCGCAAAACGATGCATCTTCTCGCGACCATCCTAAGTCTCACCTCGGGCTTTGCCCTGATGGGCAATCGGCTTCCGCCGGCGACGATCGTCGCCACCTCGATCGTGGTCGATCTCGCGCTGGCGCCGCTCGTCGCCGTAATCGCCGCGCGCCGCGGACGCCGCGCTTCGCTCTGGGCTGCGGCCGGCATAGCGTTCGGGATGTGGGCGCTGGCGGCGGCCCTGCTGATGCCTGCCGCCGGCCGCGAGATCGCGCCGCGTCCGGAGCCTCCCGCATATCCGCCTACTTCGCATGCCGCTTGAGCCATCCGAGCGTCTTCACGAAGACATCTTCTTCCGCCGCGTTTCCGCAGAGCACGTCCAGATGACCCCATCCCGGGAACTTGGTGAAGGTCACATCGTCGCTGCCGGTTGAGTGGGCCGACTGGACCACCCACGCCGGCCAGTCGGCCGCGATGTTGGTGCTGGAGAAAGCGATCACCGGAATCTTCGACGCCTTGAGAGCCTGCAAGCGCGGCGGCGTGAACGGATTCTCGAAGTCCTGCCCCGCGGGCCAGTAGCGATCGTAACCGATCAGCAAACGCGCCAGCACGACCGGATCGGAATGGCCATCGACAGGATTAGCCAGTCCGCCACGGCCGCCGAACTCCTTGGCGTCATAGACGACATGAATCAGGTTCTCGCGCGCGGTTTTGTATTTCGGAATCGGCGCCGGTCCGTTCGGATCGTCGATCACGAACTGCATCAACGTTCGCCGCTTGTCGAACGTAAGATGCGCGCCGCCGATATCATCGACGATCCGATCTCGCGGCTGCTGGGTCGTCGGATGCCGCGGCAGGAAACCGTCGAGCGCGACGATCCCGCGAACCTGCTCCGGATGCATCGCGGCGAACAGGTACGCGAACTCGGCGCCGCGGCTGAATCCGGCGACGAACAGTTTTTCGGACTTGGTCGTGTTCAAAATAAATTCCGCCGCCGATTCGATGTCGCCGGCGAACAGCTCGTTGGTCCAGCGCTTCATCACCGGCGCGATCGTGCTCGCGGGAATTCCGCTCGGAACGAAATGCGTCCGATAGTCCATCGTCCACACGTCCACCCCGTGCGTGGCGAGGTAGGTCTGGAACGAGTAGCGCGGATCCTCGACCGCGACCTCGCCGTTCATGTTGGTGCCGGGCAGATAGAGAACCGTGATCGCGCGATGCGCCCGCACGCGCGGCCCGAGCGCGATCCGATGCAGCGCGATCTTGTCGTAGAAGGTCGGACCCGGCTTGGCGAGAAAGCGCCATTCGTAAACTCCCGGCGCCTTCATGATCGCGCGCGGCCCCCCCGCGAATGTGAACTGCGTCTCGGCGCTCGCAGCCGCCGCGGCGCGTGCCGCGCGCGCTGCGAATCCGATAACGAGGACTGTGGCGATCGCGATCGTCAACCGCCGGGCGATCGCGGCTCTTCGCATTCTCCCGAATGCGCTGGTGCATGGATGTGAGGATGCGCGTAGCGATGTCATCGATGGAGCCTCCCCGGTTGCCGCGCTTTTATAGCATCCGCGCCGGCCCGGCGCATCGCCGTTTGACCCTTCACCACGAGCCATGCAAAACCATTGCGGGACTATCTCTCGTCTATCAGCAAAGTTGACGGGCAATCTCCAGCCAGATGCGCTGCACGCAATGCTCAGCCGAAAATCCCGAGGGCGCGAAGTTTTGCAGCCAATGCGCTTCTCCGCTCGCGGCAAAGTGCCCGCGATGCGGCGCGAGCAACAAACCCGGCGCCAGGTTTTGTAACCAATGCGCCGCACCGCTTTGGACCGCCGATCCGAAATCAGTAATTCAGCCTGAAGTGCCCGCATCGGTTCGCGTGCCGTCCGAAGAAGCGGCGGTGAATGCCGCCGACGGCGAACGCAAGACAGTCACCGCGCTCTTCGCCGATATAAAAGGATCGACCGAGCTCGAGCAGGATTTGGATCCCGAAGAGGCGCGCGCGATTGTCGACCCGGCGCTCAAGCTGATGATCGACGCCGTCCAGCGTTACGACGGCTATGTCGTGCAGAGCACCGGCGACGGCATCTTCGCGATTTTCGGCGCGCCGGTCGCGCATGAAGACCATCCGCAGCGCGCGCTATATGCGGCGCTTCGCATGCAGGAGGAGTTGCGGCGCTACTCGGCCAAGCTGCGCGAGAGGGGAAATCTTCCGCTCGAGGCGCGGGTCGGCGTTAACACCGGCGAGGTTGTGGTGCGCTCGATCTCAACCGGCGGCGGGCATGTCGAGTACACTCCAATCGGACACACCACAAATCTGGCGTCGCGGATGCAAGCGCTTGCGCCGACCGGATCGATCGCAATCAGCGAGCAGACGCGCAAGCTCTGTGAGGGCTACTTCGCGCTCAAGGCGCTCGGGCCGACCAAGGTCAAAGGCGTCAGCGAGCCGGTCAACGTGTACGAAGTGACGGGGCTCGGGCCATTGCGCACGCGGTTGCAGCGCTCGGCGGGGCGCGGGTTGACTAAGTTCGTCGGGCGCGAGCGCGAGATGGAGGCGATGCGCAACGCGTCTGAGCTGGCGCTCGCGGGGCGCGGGCAGATCGTCGCTGCGATGGCTGAAGCAGGCACCGGCAAGTCGCGGCTGTTCTTCGAGTTCAAGGCCAAGAACCAATCGGGCTGGAACGTGCTTGAGACGTTCTCAGTCTCGCACGGGAAAGCCTCGGCGTATTTTCCGGTCATCGATTTGCTTCACGGCTACTTCAAAATCGCGGGCGAAGATGATTCGCGTGCGCGGCGGGTGAAGGTCAACGGCACTGTCCTGACCCTCGATCGATCGCTCGAAGACACCCTGCCGTATCTCTTCGCCTTGCTCGGCATCGTTGAGGGTGAGGATCCGCTGACGCAGATGGACGGGCAGATAAAGAAGCGGCGCACGCTCGAAGCGATCAAGCGCATCCTGCTGCGCGAGTCGATGAATCAGGTGCTGATGGTGATTTTCGAAGACTTGCACTGGATCGATGAAGAGACGCAGACGTTCCTGAATCTGCTCGCCGACTCGATCGGCACCGCGAAAATTCTGCTGCTGGTGAATTATCGTCCCGAGTATTCCCATTCGTGGGGTTCAAGGACTTACTACACGCAGTTGCGGCTCGACCCGCTGGGCAAAGACAGCGCCGATGAGATGCTGTCCGCGCTGATCGGCGACGGCACCGCGATGGCGCCGCTCAAGCGGGTGATAATCGAGAAGACCGAAGGCAACCCGTTCTTCATGGAAGAGACGGTGCAGGTGCTGCTCGACGATGGCGCGCTGCTGCGCGAAGGCATCGCGGTGAAGCTCACCCGGCCGATTTCGGAGTTGAAGATCCCGCCGACCGTGCAGGGCATTCTCGCCGCGCGTATCGATCGGTTGCCCGCCGATGCGAAAGACCTGCTGCAAACGCTGGGGGTCATCGGGCGTGAATTTCCGCTGTCGCTGATTCGCGCGGTAGTCCCAAAATCCGACGACGAACTCAACCGCCTGCTGGGCGATCTGCAACTGGGCGAGTTCATCTATGAGCAGCCTGCCGTAGGCGACGTCGAGTACACCTTCAAACACGGCCTGACTCAGGAGGTCGCATTCGGCTCGGTGCTGACCGAGCGGCGCAAGGAACTGCACCGCCGCACCGCGGCAGCGATCGAGTCTCTATACGCCGCGCGGCTGGAAGACCGCTACCCTGAACTGGCGCATCACTATGGCCGCGGCGGCGACGCCGCGAATGCGGCACGCTACCTGTATCTTGCGGGCTTGCAGGCGCACGGGCGCTCGGCCTTCAGCGAATCGCTCTCGCACCTGACGGCAGGTCTGGAGTTTCTCAAGACTCTGCCCGAAGGTGCCGACCGTGACGCGCAAGAATTGAAGCTTCAATTGGAGCTGGGCATGGCCATCGCGATCGTGTACGGTCCTGCCTCCGACGAAAACGGCGCGGCCATTACGCGGGCTTATGAGCTTTCCCGCCGCAGCGGCAACAGTTTCGACCTGCTGAGGGCACTGCGCGGGTTTAGGCTCCTACACACCGCCAGGGGAGCGGTGCATAAAGCGCACGAAGTGGCTCAAGAGGCCTTGGAGATCGCCCGCAAAACAAACGACCCCACCCAACTCGCATTGGCCAACGGTGCCTTGGGCTTCACTCTAAGTACTCTAGCCGATCTGGCTCAAGGTCGTGTGATGCTGGAAGAATCGCTCAGGCTGTTTGGATCTCTTCCTAATCTTTCGCAAATGCAACCCGCCTGGGTCGTTTTCGTTTCAGCACTTGGTCGGACGCTCTGGCTGCTCGGCTTTCCGGATCAAGCGCTGAGGCGGACACGCGAGTCTGAAATCGGCGCGGCTCGGAGCACCAACGCTCTTGTCAAGGCTCTCGCCCTTCAGCCCAACGAGGTCCACATCTGGTGCGGCAAACTCGAAGTGGTTCGGGAAAACGCGCGAGCGCTACTGCAGGCCCCGTGGGTAGCAGAAGTAAATCCGATCCTCATCTCTCGTGCAGACCTCGGTCTCGGATGGCTGCTGGCCAGGGAGGGAAAGCTCGAAGGGATAGCGATTATACGCGACGCGATCGACAGGACGACTGCGACCCGCTCCGGCATAGCGCGCTCGATGTTCGCGGCGATGCAGGCGGAAGCATGCGCGGCGGTCGGCCAAATCGATGAGGCGATCGCGGTCGTCGATGAGTCACTACCGGTCGCGCAGACCGAGGAACTCTATTACGAAGCCAAGCTGAATCGCCTGCGCGGAGAATTGTTCTTGATGAGCAGCAGCGGCGAGCGCGCATCTGCTGAGGCTTGCTTCCGCGAGGCGATCAAAGTCGCGCAGCGCCAGAGCGCCAAGTCCTGGGAGTTGCGCGCGACAACCAGCCTCGCGCGATTGCTGCGCGACACCAATCGCCGCGACGAGGCGCGCGCGGCTCTTGCCGAGATCTACAACTGGTTCACCGAAGGCTTCGATACCGCTGACCTCAAAGACGCCAAGATGCTGCTCGACGAGTTGAACGCATAGCCAGCCCAACATAGTCATCAATCTGGAGGGAGAAACGAGATGGTTTATGAGCTGCGCGTATATCACTGCGTTCCGGGGCGTATGCCCGCGATCCTGAAACGCTTCGACACCGTTACCTGCCGGTTGTTCGAGAAGCACGGCATCAAGCAGGTCGGCTTCTGGACGGTGGCGATCGGAGAGTCGAGTTCCGATCTGGTTTACATGCTGCAATGGGAGTCGTTGGCCGATCGCGACAAGAGGTTCGGCGCCTTCGCCGCCGATCCCGAATGGATCGAGGCGCGCGCCAAGAGCGAGGCCGACGGCGGCCCGATCGTTGCCTCGATCACCAATAGCATCCTGATGCCGACCGCGTTCTCCGCACTGAAGTAAGCGCGGTTGACCCTCGCAACGGGCCGTGCGAAACCTTTGCGGTAACCCGATCCTCGCAATCACCGATGGGAGTTTCTACGATGGCCAAGAAGGCACAATTTGCGCTCTTTTCTCCGCAGGCTGGAATCAACTTCAAGGGGCTGCTCGAACGCGCGCTGCTCTGCGAAAAGCTCGGCTATCATTCGATCTGGCTGGTCGATCACATGTGGACCCGCGGGATGCCGGATCTCGATCATCTCGAGTGCCTGACCGCGATGGCCGGGTTGGCGGCGCGTACGGAAAAAATCCGCATCGGCACGCTGGTCATCTGCAACTCGTATCGCAACCCGGCGCTGCTCGCGAAGTCGCTGACCACGATCGATCAGATCTCGAACGGACGGCTCGAAGTGGGAATCGGCGCGGGCTGGATGAACGAGGAATACAAAGCCTACGGATACGAGTTCCCGTCGATGGGCGCGCGGCTCAAGCAGTTCGAGGAAGGCGTGCATATCCTGCGGATGATGTTCACCGAGAAACGCGCGACGTTTAAGGGCCGCCACTACTCGATCGAGGACGCGATCAACAGCCCCAAGCCGGTGCAGAAACCGCATCCTCCGATCACGATCGGCGGCAGCGGCGAGAAGGTGATGCTGAAGCTGGTTGCCAAGTACGCCGACCGCTGGAACTGCCCCGCCGGTTACAAAAGCTTTGAGCACAAGTTGGGCGTGCTCAAGCAGCACTGCAAAGACGTCGATCGCGACATTAACCAGATCGACATCTCGGAACAGTTGCTGGTGGCGATCGGCGCGAGCGACGCCGAAGTCGAGCAGAAGTGGAAGATGGCGCAGGCGCTGCCGTTTGCCTCGACCGCGATCAAGGGAACGCCCAAGGTTGTCGTCGAGGAGCTGAAAAAGCGGGTCGCGATGGGTATCACCACCTTCACGATCATATTTGCGGATTTCAATCAGCCGCAGTCGGTCGAGTTGTTCGCGCACGAGGTGATGCCCGCGTTTGCTTGAGTCGTTGGCGATGCGCAAGCTTCTGGCAATCGTCGCGCGAAGCTTTAGCTGCGCGATCGCTTTCGTGCTGGCGTTCGCGCTCTCGGCCTGCGCGGGACCGGCGCACTACTCGGCCGTGCTCGATGCGCCCGACGGGCTCGGCCCCGGCGATCCGGTAATCCATGGCGGTGTCACTATCGGCACCGTGACCGCGGTGGCGCCGGTTGCCGCGGGCGACTCGCAGGCTCAGATCACGATCGATCCGGGATATTCGAAGCACATACGAGTCGATTCGATCATGATCCTGTCGGGCACTGGCGCCGGCCCTGCGCTCGAACTCGAAAACCGCGATCCGTCGAGCCTGTACGCGCCTGAGGGCGCGGTCCTTTATGGCGCGTCGAATCCAAATCAGGCGCAACTCTTCGTCGCGAGCCTCGGGCCGCCGACGATCGTGAAAAGCTACGCCGATTTTTTCGCGAAGATGAACGCTTATGCGCCGACGCCGGTTGCGTCGCCCGCAACCGCCATGCCTCCAAACGTTCTCGCGCAGCAGATACAGCAGCTCACCCAGCAGACCATCGCCGCGGCTGGAGCGATCGCGGGAGCCTCACCGCCATCAGGCCCACAGATCGACGAACTCCGCCACGACGCCGCTTCGGTCGAGCGCCAACTTCGCGCGCACGGCAAGAATACCGCGGCCGATCAGCTTAAGGCCTCGGTCGATCAAATGAATGCCGCCGCGGCGCCAAGCGCCCCCGCTGCGCCGCCGAATACGTTGACCGTGCCACCCGCCAATCCGGCCACGCCTTAGTGCGGCGCGCGCGCTTAGTAAAAATACTCCCTGAACGTCGTAAACCGCTGCGGGACAATCCAGCGCTGGGAAATTATGCCCTGGTTGATGAACCAGGTGTCGTGCGGCGGCTGCTCCGGATTCGGAGTAAAGAGAATCGTCGAGTAACCGCTCTGAACGTCTTCATCGACCATCGCGGTCTGGAACACCCGGTCGAACGAATAGACCGCGGCTTTCGAGTTGGGATACTCGCGGTCGCGCACCGTGTTGAAGATCGCAAGGGTCTTCCAGAGGTTTCCGCCGTGGTCGTATTGATCCGAGGCCGTGACAAACCATCCCTGCGAATCGATATAAAGAATCCGTTTGGCGATCGCCGGGATGTCGGCGAAGCGCCCCGGCCGTTTCGCATCGGCTTCTATCACATACACGTGGCGAAGTTCCCAGTCCTCGGGGCAGATCGTGCGGCCGCCGTCTGAAGCGCACGACTTCGCCGGCAGCGTCGAAGCATGCACAACCGCCAACATCTGCTTCTCGCCCAGGAATTTGAAATTAAAATCCTGAAACTTTCCGGAGAAACCGAATAGCGAATCCAGATCCAGATTGCCGAAGAAAGAGTTGCCCAGCAGAAAGCTGGAATTGCCCATGCCGCGAAACTCGCCGTACCATCGCTCGAGCGACATCCCCGACCACACGATGTCCGAGCGGTTGGGGTTCGAGTATCGATAGCGCACGAAATAGTTCCACGGGGTTTGCCAGAACGGAGGCTCGATCGGAACGATGATCGGGCCAAGGGCCATGCGCTCCATGATTCCGGTATCTCCGTCCTCGTCGGTCGGAGCCGGAGCCACTTCTTCGCGCCCGATGTTGCGATAGACCGCCAGGTGCCCAACCGGATAAACCGCCCACGGCTGTCCCGAACCGTTCGGCGCGTAGTTGGCTATCGACGCATCGCGCGAGTCGAGATCGTCGGAGTACGCGGGACCGAACTGAAAGTCCCACATTATTTTCTGCGCGACGTTAGGATCGTTCGGATCGACCATCGGAAACGGCAATCCCGCAAGATATCCGGTCAGCTCGCCGCCGGGTCCAAGCCGAACTTGCGGGGAGTACTGCTCGGTCGAGCTCCAAAACGGCGCCGGCCAATTATAGTCCTTGGTCGGGACAATCTTCATCTGCATGCCCTGGCGAACGAGCACGTAGTTGCCGGGACTGACAAGTTCAGCGACCTTGGAGGCATTCTCCCTGGTGATGACGTCGCCCGGCTTGACCTCGGCGGCCGTGACCCGTTTCTGCGTCAGCTCGCCTGCCATCGTTGGCGCCGGGCCGGCGATCGATACCGATAGGCAGATTGCAGATGCGAGCAGTAGCGCGCGGTTCATGGGTCACCTCCGGCGCTTGAGGGGCAGCGCTCCGGAATAAGCGCCCGTCCCGGTTTGTACACCCACGACTCGATCAGGTGCATCAAATGAGCTATCAGCTAACCCCAGTAGGGTCAACGCGCCCTGCCCACGCGGACAAGTGTAGCGGATTCAACGTGGCGTACCGCCAATTGGCTATTTTTTACGCCTTCTGATTTTTGGCAGTTGCGTTGAAACGGCCCCGACGCCAGAAACATATTATCGGGCATCGGCCGTTAGCGCTTTCGCCGCCGCGGCCTGATCGAGGCGCCGGTATTTCCTGCTCGCCACGATTCGATCTCTCTGTGTGGAGGTATCGGGTAATGGAAGTTCTGACTATCGCAACCCCGGGTGAACCCGCCGGACCATGCCGAGGCTCCTGCAGCCATCGCGCCTGCCTGTCGATTCGGCAGCTCGCGTCGCAGCGATGCCCCGAGTGCCGTACGCTGCTCGGCTTCGGCTCCAAGGTGACGGGATCGCCGCCGATGCATCTGCGATGCGCCCACAGAATCGGAATCGCCGCCGACGGGGCGGCGCGGAACAGCCCGCGTCCGAATCGCTCGATCTGATTCGCGCGAGTCGGATTGAGTCCGGAACTGCCGCTTGACAACGCGCAAGAGCGCGCGCTACCGCTCGCTCATTGCGGCAAGTGGCTATCGTTGCCGGCCTCAGGAGTGCGCGACCCATGGAATCCGACAAGACGCGAAGTGTTAAGGCGCTGCGGGCGAAGCTCGATCATCCGGTGATCGATGCGGACGGACATCTAATCGAGCCGCAGCCGCTGTTCCATAAATACCTGACTAAAATCGGCGGCGCGCAAATGGCGGACCGCTATCGCAACGAGTTGCGCGAGCGTCCTACCGGGTCGCGCGGGAATCGCGATACGGGCGACATGCGCGGCGCATGGTGGGGAATCGGCAACAACGCTTACGATCTTGCGACGGTGATGGCGCCGCGGCTGCTGCACGATCGGCTCGAAGAAATCGGAATCGACTTTGCCGTGATGTATCCGACGCTCGGGCTCGCGCTGCCGACGATCGATGACGACGACGTGCGCCGGGCCGCATGCCGCGCGCTCAACACGATGAATGCCGAGATCTGCGGCTCCTACCGCGATCGCCTGGCGCCCGCTGCCGCGATCCCGATGCATACGCCGGCCGAAGCGATCGCGGAACTCGAGTATGCGGCTGGGCTCGGGCTCAAGGTCGCGATGATCCCGCCGGGAGTCGCGCGCCCGATTCCCGCGCTGCATGAGAAACATCCCGACGCATTTCCGAACGCCGCCTACTTCGACAACTACGGGCTCGACAGCTTTCACGATTACGATCCGGTGTGGCGCAAATTTATCGAGTTGCGCATCGCCGTGACCTCGCACGGCGGAGTGGGACTGCGCTATCTGCCACTGGGCCGGCGCTCGCCGACCAACTACATGTTCAATCACATCGGAGGCCATTCCTATCAGCAGGGCGAGCTCTGCCGCTCGCTAATCTTCGGCGGAGTTCCCGCGCGCTTCCCCAAGCTGGCGTTTGGATTTCTCGAATGCGGCGCGGGCTGGGCGGTCGATCTGCTGCACTCGCTCGAGGAGCACTGGGAAAAGCGCAATGTCGAGGCCCTGAAGAATTACGATCCATCGCTGCTCGATCGGAAGAAACTGCACGAGTTGCTGCACGAGTACGGCGGCGCCGAATTCGTCGATGCGCGCACTGCGGCCGGGATGAGCCGCGCGTACGACGAGGGTATCGCGCGGCACGATCGCGCCGCGGATCGCGACGAATGGGCGGCCACCGGGGTCCGCGACGAGGCGGACTTCGCAAAGATGTTCGACAAGTTTTTCTTCGGATGCGAGGCTGACGATCCGAGTGTGTTTCGTGCGCTCGACGCGCGCGCAAATCCCAAGCGCACGCGGTTGCAGCCGGTCTTCAGCTCGGACATCGGGCATTGGGACGTTCCCAATATCGCAAACGTTCTGCTCGAGAGCCACAAGTTGGTGGAGAAAGAAATTCTGACCGACGCCGATTACCGCGATTTCGTCTTCACCTACCCGGCGCGGATGCATCGCGCCGCGAATCCGGATTTCTTCGCCGGCACCGTGGTGGCGGCGGCCACATCAAAGCTCGCCGCCTGATGCGACGGAGCTACCGAGCATCCGGCAGAGCAGAACATATCGCGGCGCGCAATGAAACGGGCGGCCACATGGGGCCGCCCCTACATCCTCGATTTGAATTGGTGGCGCGGCGCGTCCCTGCCCGCGATTAGTCGAGCGCGCCTGGCTCCGCCGTCATCGCGTCGAGCGCGGCGGGTAGTTCCGCGATTGTTGCAATGCGCCGCTCGTGCTCGACTCGCGGACCGACCGCGATGAAGTGTATCCCAGCCTCGATCGCGGCGACGCGATCGATCGTGCTGTCGCCGACGTACACCGCGCGCTCGCGCTTCACCGCCGCGCGCTCGATGCACAGATTCAGGATGTCGGGCGCGGGTTTGGGCCGAACCCGGTCGCGCGCGCACGCGATCGCGTCGAAGATATCGGCGAGATCCAGATGCTCGACCAGCGCCGAAACCGTGGCCGAGCGATTGGTCGCAAGGCCCAGCCGGAAGCGCCTCCGCATCTCCAGCATGAACGGCCGCAGCTCGAATGGCGGCTGCAGCAGCTTGAAGAACGGCGCCGGATCGAGCGTCCGCGCGACGGCCTTCATCGCGCCGAGCCTGCCCTCGTCGCCGCGTGCGCGCATCGCAAAGACCTGCTCGGTCGAATACGAGATCGTTTTCATCTCTTCGTCGCGGCTGAGCGGCGCCTCGCCAATTTGCGCATAGATCGCATTGTAGTAGGCGACGTTCGACGCGTCGGAATCGAACAGGACGCCGTCGGCATCGAATATCACGAAGTCGATCATGGAATGAATAAACGGCTGGGATTATTTTGCATGTGCCGCGAACTGGATGCTACGCGACGCGCGCCGGTTCCGTCTTTATCGGGCAGCGGGGCGGCGCTCGGTCCGTTGGGCGCGCCGTGCCGGACGCGCCGCGTGTCGCGCGACCGCGATCATGTCGCGCGCGCCAACCGGGTCTCCGCAATGCGGACACATCAGCGCCGGCATCGCCTTCGCACCGCATCCGCGATGCACCAATTGGAGCGGAGGACCTTTGTCGCCGGCGGGCCACAGCCACGCGTCGCCCCATTTGAGCATCGCGACCATCACCGGATACAATTCCATCCCTTTTTTTGTCAGTCGATATTCGATGCGCGCATGCTCGTCGTCAGCGCGGGAACGCTCGAGGATTCCGTTCTTGACCAGCGCGCGCAGGCGGGTTGCAAGAATATTGCGCGCGATTCCGATATTGCGCTGAAAATCGTCGAAGCGGTGGCGGCCCATAAACGCCTCGCGCAGGATGAGCATCGTCCAGCGCTCGCCGATCACGGCCAACGTTCGCGCCACCGAGCAGTTGACTTCACCAACCGAACGCCATCGCATCGAATGTTTCGCTCCCCCGAACAATCATCAGCCAGCCCGGCGACATCCCCATACCGCAAAGCTGACGCTACTCATAGTTGCACTTTGAAACTCGGTTCGCTAGATGGCTCTGTGCGCGGCTTGCGCGCAGGGGTGCTCGCACTTGACGCTGCGCCGGCCATGAAGGTGGCGATCACCTGCGCGAGCGCGTGCGGGTCCGAAACCGGGCGCGCGCACGCAGTTCCCGCGCATACGAATGCGAGCGGAGCATCATGCCTCCCGGCCGCGGCGTACATCGCCTGCGCTGCCGTCGGCATCGCGCCGGATTTGGCATGGGCCGGATCGACGCGGACCACGATCTTCGCGGGCCGGTAGGCTGCGAACGCGGCCGCCAGGAGTGCCGCCGTCTTCGCGTCGCCCTGTGGGCCAACAATCGCGATCGTCGCGCCGCCGTCAGCCGCGGCTTCGAGCGCAAGACCCACGGTGCCAAGCGTGGAATCTGCGTTGCCTCCCGCGAGCACGGACGCCGGCGCGAGCAATTCATCGGAGCGCTTCGTGTACTGCGCGTCCGACGTGATTTCGCCGAGCATCCGCATCACGATCGCAGCTTGCCCCTGCACCGACGGCATCGGCGTGTCGTACATTACTTGCGGGCTCGCGGCGGGCGCCGCGAGCACGTTGTCTTTGGGTCCGGCGCTGACATTTCTGATGAGGCCGGTTTGAGGGTCGCGAAATTTCGCGATAACAATGCCGGCGAGCGCGCGCGCCTCAGTCAGGTATTTCGCATTCCCCGTCGCCTGGAACGCGTCGAGCAGCGCCGCCGCGAGATAGACCTGATCGGCGGCGATCCCGCGAACTGCCGCGTTGCCCTCGGAAAATTCGTGATAGAAGCTCCCGTCCGGCGCGCGCAGATGCCCGAGAATGAAATCGAGATCGCCAAGCGCGGTCTTCTCGCAGCGATCGTCGCCGGTCGCTTCCGCTACCGTCAGAAACGCCGATGCCATCAGCGCGTTGCGATCGGTCATCACGACATGATCGACCGGCGGCGTGCGGCGCCGGTTGCGCGCCGCGAGCAAACCCTGATTCGCCTTGACGAGAATCGCCCGCGCGGCGGCCGGAGAGATCTTCAATTTATCCGCCAACGCTTCGGGTGTGAGCGCCTGCGCGAGCACGATACGTCCATCGGGAGCGCGCGGCGGCGACGCGGCATCCATCCCATAGAATAGAATCGCGGCGCGCGCCCGGTCAGCAGGAAGCGCGTGCTTCACTTCATCGAGCGTCCAGGTGTAGTAGCTGCCATCATCGCCCTTGAACGAATCCGCGTCCTGATGCGCGGAGAAAGCCAGGCGATCGGAACCGAGCAGCGTGCCGTTCACATATCCGATGGTCTGCCGGATCACGGCGAGCAGCCGGGGATCGCGGGTGAGCTGGTAAGCCTCGGTGTAAGTGGTGAGCGCCATCGCCTGATCGTAGGCCATCTTCTCGAAGTGCGGCACGCGCCATCGCGGATCGGTCGAGTAGCGATGAAACCCGCCGCCGAGTTGATCGAACACGCCGCCACGCGAAATTTTGATCAACGAATCAGTTGCAATCCGCCGGTATTCGGGATGCTGGAAAAATCCGTAGGCGAGCGCGAGCCGCAGCGCCGGGAAATCATAGAATCGCGGCCCCGGTCCGCTTCCGAAACCTCCGCCTTCAGGATCGTAAGAAGATTTCAGGCCCGCGAGAATCTGCGCCCGCAATGCCTGCGAATCGCCGCGCGAGCTCGAAGCCGGTAGCGAATGCGCCTCCGCGGCAAGCTTCAGCGCAAGCGCGTCCGCCTGCCCGCTTAGCTCGCGCTTGTCGGTGGCCCACGCGGTCGCGATGCGCTGCAAGAGCGGAATCATCGCGGCCGAAGCGGCGCTGCCCGCACCCTTCGGCTCGGCGGGCAAGTATCCGGCCGCGTACATCAGCGCGCCGTCGGGGGTGACGAAACAGACCAGTGGCCATCCGCCCGCGCCGGTCAGATTGGCGGCGGCGGCCTGGTAATAGGAATCGACATCGGGCCTCTCGTCGCTATCGACTTTGATCGGGACGAACCGGGCGTTCAGGATTCGCACAACCTCCGGATCAGTGTAGGTCGTGTTGTCGATCACATGGCACCAGTGGCACCAGACCGCGCCGATATCGATCATCACCGGGCGATTAAGCTTGCGCGCGAGTGCGAACGACGCGTCGCCCCACGGCTGCCATCGGATTTTGTCCGATGCCGCGTCGCGCAAATAGAGACTGGCGCTATGCGTCAGCGCTCCCGCGGGCAACGCCTCCGGCGCGCTGGCGGCATTGGCGGGGAGCGCAAACCCTCCGAGCAGCAAGCCGATCAGCAGTGGCAGCGCTGATGCAAGCAGGTTCTTCGTTGACAACTTCATTGACGCGCGATAGCAAGGGCTCTGACGACTGGGAGCATGATTGCGGCCATGACGGATCAGAGCATAGCCGGGCCGAAAAAGCGCGCGCACCTGGTCGAAGAAAATAAATCGCCGTCATTCTGTTTTCGATGAGTGGCACCATGAACGGCTCTATCCATCGCGGAACCGCCAGCAAACGACCGTCGCATCGCGTCAACCGCGGTCCGGCCAAAGTGATCCGGATGCCGACGCCGCGCGTGGTCCGGCGTCATCGCGCGATCAGGGTTGGGATGGGTGTCCTGATGCTGTCGCTGGTGAGCGCGGTGGGTGCGCGAATTTATATTTTTCACAACGACCGGCGCACGCCCGAGCAGGTGGCGCAAACCAGCGAGCAAGAGGCTCAAATTCTCTCTCAGGTGAATCGGGAACGCACGCGCGCCGGGATGCATCCGCTGAAATTTTCCTCGCGGCTGGCAGTCGTCGCGCGCGGTCACAGCTACGACATGGCGATCCGCCACTACCTGTCGCATCAGAGTCCCGAAGGAATCGGCCCCGCACAGCGGATCGCGGGCGAGGGAATTGTTTACGAAACGGCGGGCGAAAATATCTATTCTGACGACTACCGGGATTTGAACGATCTGGCAAAGCACACCGTCGCGGCATGGATGACCAGCCCGGAGCATCGCGCCGCGATGCTCTCCGAGCGATTCTCAGAAACCGGAGTCGGCGTCGCTCACTCCTCCGACGGGACGATATACGTCACCCAGGATTTCGTGCACTAACTGACGGTTCAACCGAGATGGAATTCGCCGAGCTTGCAGCGATCGCGGGCGCGCATGCCGAGGCTCGCGCAATCCAGGTCGCGCTGAAACTTGGAGTCTTCGAGGCAATCGGCGAGCATCCCGTTTCCGCCGCCGATCTGGCGCGCGTGCTTGGCTCCGATCCGCGCACGACGGAAGTATTAGCCAACGCGGTCGTGGCGCTTGGCCTGCTTGAGCTCGACGGTCCGGGCGGGCGCTACTCTCTGAGCGCCGCATCGCACCGCTTCCTGGTAAAATCGTCGCCGGAATATCTTGGCGGCCTGATTCTTTTCGACGAAGCGATCTTCCCCTTGTGGTCGTCGCTCGAAGCGGCGGTGCGCAGCGGCCGCCCTGCCCGCACGCCTGACATGTTCCAGAATGATCCGGCCGAGACCGAACGCTTCATCCGCGCGATGGATAGCCTGACTCGCGCGCGCGGCGACGCGCTCTGGGTAGCGGAGAATCTGGATCTGCGCGGCGCCCGCACGATCGCGGACCTGGGCGGCGGCCCGGGCACCTACCTGGCCGCGCTGATACGCAAATTTCCGGCGGCGGCGGGTGAGATCTGGGATCTTAAAGCGACACTTGAAGTTGCTCGAAAAATACTCGCCGAGCGCGAACCTGAAGCGGCGGCCCGAATCCGGCTCCGTCCGGTCGATTATCTCAAAGGTGAGTTGCCTGGACCGGTCGACGCGATCTTCATCTCCAATATCATTCACAGCGAGACCGCGGCGGCGAACTCGGAACTGATGCGCAAGTGCTTTCGATCGCTCGCCCGAGGTGGCACCATCGTAGTCAAGGACCACGTGATGAATCGCGAACTGACCCATCCGCGCAGCGGCGCGGTCTTCTCGCTTTACCTGATGCTGACGACGCGCGGCCGCGACTACTCGTTCGAAGAAATCTCGGGCTGGCTAGGCAACGCGGGCTTCACCGGCCTGCGGCGCAAGGAGCTGCCGAGTCCGCCCTTTAGTTCATCCCTCGTGATTGCGTCCCGGCCGTGATGCGCACGCGAGCTTTCCAATTACGTGGCTTCGCACCCGCCCTCGTGTTGATCGGGCTATGTGTTGCGCTTGCCGGATGCGCCGCCGGCCTGGTCGCGTCGGCAGGACAGTCCGTGCTGGGCCTTGGCGAAGCTGTCGGAATGCAGGCGGGGGAGCACGCTGCCGACCGTCATGCCGCGGGGCCGATCGATGAGCAGGACGAACGCTGCGATACCCTGACGCAGTCGCCGCCGGGAGTCGAGGAATTTCGCAAGGACAAAGACGATGCGGTCCAGTCGCGTCAGTGGCGGCTCGTCAGTACCGCGAAAGGAATGAAATGGGCGATCGTGCGCCGGAAGATGACGCCGCCCGACGGCTGGGAGCCGAAGCCCGGAATCCCGAAGCTGAACTTCTCGCCCCCGCTGGCAAACCAGTTGAGCGCGGGTGGCGATCCTAAATATCTCGCCTACGCTCCCGCTGACACCGAGACTATCGCCGACAGCGATCAGATGACGACGGTCACCGAAGTCTTCGGTCCGTCCGTCGGCACCTTTCAATGGCACGGGCGCAGTTACGGATACGTGCTGGTCGATCAGCTGCCGTGTTACAAGTCGCTCGATTGAAAGTCATCTTCGCGGCAGTATTCGCGATAACGATGGCTTGCGTGCCAATACGGTCATACGCTGGAGCGATGGAACCGGACGCCGCGCAATCGACCGATCATCCGAATCCCGCATCGTGGCCCGACAACGCACTCACGATAGCGAACCTGGGCCACGCGACCCTGCTGATGAATTACCTGGGCGTGCGGATGATCAGCGATCCGTCGCTATTCGACAAGGTCGGACTTGCGTTTGATTCGATCTTCACCATTGGGCCGCGGCGCGTGACTCCGCCGCCGCTGGCGCCGGCCGATTTGCAGAAGCTCGACGTCATATTGATCACGCACGCGCACATGGATCATCTGGATATTCCGTCGCTGAAGAC
>JBOHWH010000067.1:0-7740 GCA_050736695.1 Binataceae bacterium (SeqCode)
CATCTGCCCGGATGGATGACGCGCGACGCGATCTCGATCGGCGTCGTCCACGATCCCGTCTCGGCGCGGCGGCATGAAGCGATGCGGCTAATCAAGAACGTCCGCGTGTACGACGATCTGGAGCTGATGCTCGATGGCGAGGCGCCCGATTTCGTCGATATTGCGAGTCCGCCCGCGTGGCATGCGGCCGCGGCGCGCACGGCTCTGGAAGCCAACGCACATGTGATCGTCGAAAAGCCGATGTGCCTGACGCTTCATGAGTTCAATGCGATTGCCGAACTTGCGCGCAGCCGTAGTCGCGTACTGATGTGCGTGCATAACTGGAGATACGCGCCCGCCTATGCGCTCGCGCGCCGCATGATCGACGACGGCCGCATAGGCGAGCCGCGCTTCATCTCGCTCGATCGAATCCGCGCCCAACCCGCGGGGGCGCAAGGCGCGGGCGCATCGTGGCGCGCGTCCGCCGATTCGGGTGGCGGAATTCTGATCGATCACGGATGGCACGTCTTCTATCTGATGCAGTGGCTATTCGGCGGCGACGCTCCCGTTGAGATTTCCGCGGCGCTCGCAACTCCGGAGCCGGACGCCAGCCAAAACGTCACTGAAGACGTGGCGGATCTGCGCGTGACGTTTTCCTCCGGCCGCCTCGCGCGGGCGCATCTGTCGTGGCGCGGACCTGCGCGCAGGACCTCGGCTATGATTTATGGAGAACTCGGGATGATCGAGATCGAGGGTAATCGCATGACGTTTACCGATCGCTCTGGCCGGCAAGAGGATCTCTCTGTCACCGACATTCCTGACGACTCGTACCACGCAGCATGGTTCGCCGGGATGGCCGAAGAGTTCGAGCGCGCGATCTCCGACGGTCGCGACAGTGCGGCTGTTGTCGCCAACCTGGCACAAGCGCGTGTTGCAATAGCCATGACTGCGGCGGCTCGCGAATCAGCCTTAAGTGGCGGAGCGAGCGCGCGAATTGCGCTGTAATGTCCCGGATGCGGTGACGTACGTAAACGTCGCATAGATAAATGTTCCTTCTTTTGAACAAAAAGTCGCGATCTATTTACTGACCGATCGGATTGGCGGTCTTGAAGTTCGATATTTCTACCGCTAAAGTACTGGTTTGACCGAAAGGTTAGCGGGCCTGAATCCATGCCGTTTCGGTACATAATTGAATTTCACGAGTTGAACATCGAGTGGAACTGACCAATGGGCGCCGGGGCGCCTTCGTAGAGATATGAGTTTACCCCAGCCAAGGACGGGCGCGACCGAAATCCGCACCGAATCGCAGGACTCGCGCGACGAGATCCTGAAGGCCGCGATGCATCTGTTTGCGAACCGCGGGTTTCATGAGACCTCGATGTCGGAAGTCGCGCGCGAGGCGCGGGTCAGCAAGGCACTGATCTTCTGGCACTTCAAGACCAAGGAAGAGCTGTTCGTCGCAGTGCTGAACCGGCTACTCGAGCCGTATTTTATCGATTTCGCTGAAGAGGCGGGGGCGCTCGATGAGCGCGCGCAGATCCAGAAGCTGGTCGAGTTCTACCTGCTGTTCGTGCGCGACAATGCGAGTTCTGTGCGATTCTTTATCGCGCAGATGCTGCATGATCAGCATTTCGCCGAAGGCGTAAGCGATCAGGTGTTGAAGCTCTATTCGGGTTACCGGGCGATGCTGGTCGAGTTGATTGCGCGTGGACAGGAACGAAACCTGTGCACCCGCCGCTTCATGCCCGAGTCGGCGGCGGGGTTCCTGCTTTCCGCGCTCAACGGCATTTTGATCGAACATCTGTTCATGCAGAATCGTCCGCTCGATCCGGAGACCGCGGTTGCGATGGTCGCGGGATGGCTGTTCGGAGACGAAATCAAGGCGGACGAAATCAAGCGCGATGAGATCAAGACCGATACTGCGGACGGCAAAGCCGTCACCTGAACCCTTTTTCCTGATGCGCGGGAGCGCTGACTGATATGCGGATGCCACTTAAGCAAATGATGGATCTTGGCCGCTACGTCCGGGCGCACAAGCGCAACGGCGAGAAGTATTTCCCGCTGGTGCTGATGCTCGAGCCGCTGCACGCGTGCAATCTGGCTTGCGTCGGATGCGGCCGGATCGTCGAGTACAAGGACTCGATTCGCGACATGATGCCGCTGGAAGAAGCTCTCGGTTCAGCCGAAGAATGCGGCGCTCCACTGGTCTCAATCTGCGGCGGCGAGCCGCTGATGTACAAGCATATCGCGGCGCTCACCAAGGGCCTGATCGAGGATCAGAAACGCCACGTGATGATCTGCACTAACGCGATTTTGCTCGAACGTTTCGTCAAGCAGGTGGCGCCCTCGCCTTACTTAAGCTTCAACCTGCATCTGGACGGGATGCGTGCGACCAACGATCGTGTGACCGCTCGCGCCGGCCATTTCGATATCGTGATCAAGATGCTCAAGATGCTCAAGGACAAAGGCTATCGCGTCCAGACCAACACCACCGTGTTCCGCGAGACCACGGCCGACGAGCTCGAGGAGATGGTCAAATATCTCGGCAGCCTCGGCGTTGATGGGATGCTGCTGAGCCCGGGCTATCATTACCAGGTGCTGACCAACGACGATCTGTATCTGCAGGGCGATGAAAGCGTCTCGAAGTTCAAGCGCGTGCGTGATCTCGCGCACGACTACAACATTATCAATACGCCGATCTATCTGGATTTCCTGGTCGGCGAGCACGACCTGACGTGCAGCCCGTGGACCACCGTCACGCGCAATCCGCGGGGATGGAAGGGGCCTTGCTACTTGATCACCAATGGCCACTACAAGACCTTCGCAGAGATGCACGAAAAAACCGATTGGGAGTTTTACCGAACCCGCCAGGACATCCGATGCCGTGACTGCAAGATGCATTCGGGATTCGAGGGCACGGTCGCGATGGAGTTCGGCAAGAATCTTAAAGATTCGTGGCGAATGGTTCGCCACTACATGGCCTGAGGCCCGAGTTGATGCGGGGGCACCGCGGCAGCGCGAAAAATCCCGCGGCGATGTTCCGATGCTGCGCCGCTCGCGTTGCCGTTCGGCTTGCGTCAGATTTCACGACTCGAGATTCCGGGAACAAAGTGTTTGATCTCAATCGCTATCTGAAAGAGCGCGCCGAATTGGTGCGGAACGCGCTCGAATGCGCGGTCCCCCGCGGCGAAGGCGCCGATTCCCGCCTGTTTGAGGCGATGCGCTATAGCCTGCTCGGCGGCGGCAAGCGTCTGCGTCCCGTCCTCGCCCTTGCCGCGTGCGAGACGGTGGGCGGAGCGTGCGAAGCCGCGTTAGGCCTCGCCTGCGCGGTCGAGATGATCCACACCTATTCGCTGATTCACGACGACCTGCCGTGCATGGACGACGACGATCTTCGCCACGGCCTCGCGACCAATCACAAGGTCTTCGGCGACGCGATTGCGACGCTGGCCGGCGACGCGCTGGTTACCGACGCGTTCAAAATCCTGGCGCGCTCCGCTCTGGCCGGCGTCTCCGCCGAGCGCGTGCTCGCAACTGTCGCCGAGCTCAGCGAGGCCGCCGGTTCCGCCGGAATGGTCGGCGGCCAGGTGATCGATATTTTGAGCGAAGGCAAGCGGCTTGGATCCGGCGAGCTGAAGCTGCTGCACAGCAAGAAAACCGGCGCGATGTTCCGGGCCTCGATCTTGGGCGGCGCACGCCTTGGTGGCGCGTCGAATGTGGAGCTGGAAGCGCTCGACGAATACGCGCGCGCACTCGGACTCGCGTTCCAGGTTGTCGATGATCTGCTCGATGTTGAAGCCACGACCGAGCAGATGGGCAAGCGCACCGGAAAGGACGAAGCGGCGGGTAAGAACACTTTTCCGACGCTTCTGGGCCTTGAGGAATCGCACGGCTTTGCGCGCGAGCTCGAGCGCCGCGCCCATGGCGCGCTAGCCGGTTTCGGCGCGCGCGCGCAGGCGCTTCGCGAAATCGCAACCTTCGTCGTGGAGCGCGGGCGATGAGCCGGGCAGCAGCCGCCGTCCCCGCGCACCGGGAGCATCCGCGTCAGGCGATGCTGCTCGCGCCCGGCACGATCGAGCTGCGTGACTTCGCGCCCGCGTCACCGGGGCCGGGCGAGATACTCCTGCAGATTCGATGCGCACTGAGCTGCGGCACCGATCTCAAAACCTGGCGCCGCGGTCATCCCTTGTGGAATTTTCCGATGGCCTTCGGTCACGAATTCTCGGGTGTCGTCGCCGAGGTCGGCGCCGGCGTGAGCGCGTTCAAACTCGGGGATGAAGTGATGGCGGCGCCGACTGCGCCTTGCGGCGAGTGCTTTTTTTGCGCGCGTGGCCAGGAAAATTTGTGCAAAGCCGCAGTCGGCAGGATGATTCACGGCGCGTACGCCGATCTGATCCTGCTGCCGGCGCATATCGTGGCACGCAACACGTTTATCAAGCCGCCCGCGCTTCCATTCGAGGAAGCGGCGCTGCTTGAGCCGCTATCGTGCGTGGTCCATGCGCATGCGATGGCGCGGCCGGAAAAATCCGAGAGCGCGATGATCATCGGCGCCGGCGCATTCGGCATCCTGCATATGCTTGCGCTGCGCGCCGCCGGCGTTCGCGAGATCGCGATCGCGGGACGCGGCGCCGCGCGGCTCAAATGGGCCGCCGAGCTTGGCGCCGACCGCGTGAGTGACGTCGAGCATCAGAACCCCGCCTCGGAAGCGGCAAAGTTGAACGGCGGCTTCGGACCTGATCTGGTGATCGAATGCACCGGGCAGCTCGCCGGATGGGCCGACGCGTTTGCGCGTGTGCGGCGTGGAGGCCGCGCGGTATTCTTCGGCGGGTGCGCGCCGGGAACTACTCTCAGCGTGGACACGCGGCGGATGCATTATGACGATCTGACTCTGCTCGCGCCGTTTCATTACCGCCCGCGCGACGTGCGAGCGGCATACGAGATGCTCTCGCGGCGCGAGTTGGGTTTTGGCGCCGTGATCAATTCGCGCCGCAGCCTTGCCGAGTTGAGCGAGGTGTTCACGATGCTCGAGCGCGGCGAGGCGCTCAAATGCGCGGTGATTCCCTGAACCACGCGGACCGTATGCGGCCGCGCAAATAAACCCTCGGACCCCAATGCCCGCGGAGATACCATCAGAGTAGCGATTGCCATGAGCCAGATTGCCCAGATTGATAACGAATCCGCGACACCCGTGGCCGGACCGCGCGGCGAGTTTCGCGCAAAGCTCGATTTTACTATCGATCGCGCGCAGCGCTCGCTGGTTGCCCTGCAGCATCCTGAGGGCTACTGGCATGGCGCGCTGGAAGCGAACGGAGAGATGAACGCCGAGTTCATCATCTTCAATCACTTCATGGACAACGTCGATGTCGAACTCGAGGCCAAGCTCAAAAAGTATCTGCTCGATAGCCAGAACGCCGACGGAAGCTGGAGCCTGTACGCGGGCGGCGAAGGCTATCTGTCGAGTTCGATCGAGGCTTATTTCGCGCTGAAACTCGCCGGGTTGCGCGCCGGCGACGAGCCATTATTGCAGGCGCGGCGCTGGATTCTCTCCAAGGGCGGAATCGAAAATTGCGGCACTCTGGCCCGATTCTATCTGGCCACGATGGGTCAGGTGCCGTGGGAAGCTACCGCCGCGGTGCCGGTCGAGGCGGCGCTGTTTCCAAACTGGTTCCCGTTCAACATGTATGAGCTTGCATCGTGGGCGCGCGGAACCGTGTTCGGCCTGATGGTGCTGCAGGCGACCAAGCCGATCGTGAAAATCAGTTTTCAGGAGAGCATCCTCGAACTCTACATCCAGCCGCCCCATTTCACCTACTTCAAACCGCCTCCCGCGCCCAAATTCCTGTCGCTGCGCAAGGCGCTGAACGCCGCCGATAGCGGTCTGCGATGGTTCAGCCGTCATGCCCCCGGCGGACTGCGCGCGCGCGCATTGCGCAAAGCCGAAAGCTGGCTCCTGGAGCATCAGGAGGCTAACGGCTCTTGGGGCGGAATCGAGCCGTGCTACCTGCTCTCGGCGATGGCGCTGAAGGCGCTGGGCTACAAGAACGATCATCCGGTGCTCAAAAAGGCGTTCGAGGCGAGCCGCGAGCTTATTTGGGATTTTGGCGATAGCGCTCTCTGCATGCCGTGTGTTTCGCCCAACTGGGACAGCGCGCTCGCGGCCAAGGCGCTGCTCGACTCCAGCCTGCCGGGGGACCATCCGGCGCTGCGCAAGTGCTCCGACTGGTTTATCGATCATCAGATTTTCAAGCCGGGCGATTGGTCGATTAAGCGTCCGAAGCTCGAACCGGGCGGATGGGCATTCGAATTTTTCAACGACGCTTATCCCGACGTCGATGACTCGGCGGTAATTCTTGCGGTGCTGGCGGAATCCGGCGCAAGCGACCCCGTCAAACGCGAGCGCGCGATTCGCGCCGGCGCAAATTGGGTCATGGGGATGCAATCGAAGGACGGCGGTTTCGCAGCCTTCGATGTCGACAACGATTCGCACTGGCTGAACTCCTTGCCGCTGGCCGATGTCGAAGCGGTCACCGATCCTTCTTGCGCCGATCTGACCGGGCGCGCGCTCGAGATGATGGGCGCGGTCGGCTACAAGCACGATCATCCTGTCGCTCGCCGCGCGATCGACTGGCTCAAGAAAAATCAGTCGGCCGATGGCGCATGGTGGGGCCGCTGGGGCGTCGCCTATATCTATGGTACTTTTTCGGCGCTCTCTGGCCTGCGCGCGATCGGCTACGACATGAATCAGGCGTGGATTCGCCGCGCCGTGGATTGGCTGAAATCGAAGCAGAACAACGACGGCGGATGGGGCGAGAGCCCGCTGGCCGATAAGGATCCCGCATGGCGCGGACGCGGGGCCAGTTGCGCTTCGCAAACCGCGTGGGCGATGATCGGCCTGGTCACCGGTGAGGATGCGATTTCCGAATCGGTGATGCGCGGCGCGCAGTGGCTGGCCGAGCGGCAAACAGACGACGGCGGATGGGATGAAAGCGAATCGACCGGCAACGGGTTCCCGAATCACTTCTACCTTCGCTACCACCTGTACGCGCATTACTTTCCGCTGATGGCGCTCGGGCGCGTGCGCAAACGCCTGGCCGCATCGGCGCGCTGAACTGAAAGACGAACCGCGATGACGATGAAGTCGATTTCAATTCTTGGATCAACCGGATCGGTGGGCGTCACCACGCTCGACGTGGTCGGGCGCTATCCGGATCGATTCCGCGTGGTTGCGATGGCGGCGGGGCGTAACCTCGATCTCTTCGCCGATCAGATAGATCGTTTCCATCCCGAGTTGGTTTCGGTTGCGACTCCTGAACTCGCAAGCGATCTGCGGGCGCGGCTGGGCGGCGCGAACCCCGAGATCATCCACGGGATCGACGGCGCCATCGCCGTGGCGACGCATCGCGATGCAAGTCTCGTCATGTCGGCTCTGGTCGGCGCGCTCGGGCTTCGTCCGACGCTGGCCGCGATCAAAGCCGGCAAGGATATCGCCTTCGCCAACAAGGAAGTGCTCGTGATCGCTGGTGAGCTGGTGACGCGCGCCGTGCGCGAGGCGGGCGTGCGCCTGCTGCCCGTCGATAGCGAGCACAACGCGATTTTCCAGTGCCTCGAAGGGCGCGGCCGCGAGACGCTCAAGCGAATCATCCTGACTGCTTCGGGCGGCCCGTTTCGCGAGCTCGCGGCCGACCGTTTTGGAGCGATCACGATCGAGCAGGCGCTCAATCATCCGACCTGGCGCATGGGCAGCAAGATCACGATCGATTC
>JBOHWH010000068.1:0-2713 GCA_050736695.1 Binataceae bacterium (SeqCode)
GGTACAGCGGGGTCAGGTTGTCGAACAGGA
This sequence comes from Binataceae bacterium (SeqCode), assembly GCA_050736695.1. Taxonomy (GTDB): domain Bacteria; phylum Desulfobacterota; class Binatia; order Binatales; family Binataceae; genus JBARDN01. Next base: position 31 of record JBOHWH010000068.1, read on the forward strand.
TCTTGTCGTGGGCCTTTTCCGGATCCTCGAAGTTGATCGACTCGACCTTGAGCAGCGCGAAATAGCGCTCGCCCTCTTTGGGCGGGCGAATAAGTCCGGAAACTGTATCGCCGGTACGCAGATTGAATTTCCGGATCTGGCTCGGCGAGAGGTAGATGTCGTCGGGACCGGGCAGATAATTGTAATCGGGAGCGCGCAGGAAGCCGAAGCCGTCGGGCAAAATTTCGAGTACGCCTTCGCCGAGGATCGATCCGTTCTTGGCGGCTTGCGCCTGCAGGATCGAAAAGATCATTTCCTGCTTGCGCATGTTGGCCGCGTTTTCGACGTTGAAGTCGCGCGCCATCGAGGCCAGCTCGGTGATCTTCGAGCTCTTGAGCGCTTTGAGATTCAGCACACCGTCATCGGTCATCACGATGAGCGGTTCGGTGTGATGCGGTTGAACCTGGCGCGGCGGCGCGGAAACATCTTCCAGATGATTGCCCTCGCGCGCTGCGCCTCGACCCTTAGCCATGTGCCTTCCCCGCAACTCTGCCTCACTATTTATGTTGGATTTCTGCGCGCTCGGCGTTGCGGCGACGCAGGTTTCGGCGTTCATTCGGAAGGTCTTCCGCTTTGAACGGAAGTACCTTGGTGATTCACTTGCCCCAGGCGGTCGGAAATCAGAACAGAGAAGAGTAATTGCGAAAATCGGTCCGCCTGGAAGCGAGGGGTATGTTTTCCTCCACCCCGCCACAGCGTCCTTGGTGCGGAAGCTCGCTACCAACGCTAGCCGCCTCGCGGGTCCCTGTCAACATGAGATCAACGAAAGATCATGCGATGCCGATCCATCGACGCAGCGTTGGCGAGTCGCAGGAAATTTCGTGCGCGGCGAGATAGCCCGCGAAATCATCAGGCGGCGGTGCGATAAACTCGAGCTCGGCAGCCGATCGCGGATGCGAAATTCTGAGCGCCAATGCGTGCAGCGCATGCCGTTCGAATGATCCCGCGTCGAGGTGCGCGGCCCCGCGCTTCGCCGCGCCGCCATAGAGGCTGTCGCCCAGACACGGATGACCGATCGACGCGAGATGCACCCGTATCTGATGCGTGCGTCCCGTCTCGGGCCGGATACGTACCAGAGTTGCGCCGGGTGCCTCGCGCGACGCCGGCTTGAATCGAGTGAGCACGGTTACGTGACTCACCGCGTCGCGCGGATTGATCGAGTTGATCGACATCCGCTTGCGTTCGACCGGATGCCGTCCGATCGCGCGCGCGATGGTCTGGCGATCTTTCGCGACGACGCCACGCACGATCGCGAGATAGATCTTGCGCACGGTGCGGTCTTTGAACTGGCGCGCGAGCGCGGTGCGCGCAAACGGAGTGCGCGCCACAACCATCACGCCCGAAGTTTCCTTGTCGAGGCGATGCACTATTCCCGGGCGCAGAATGCCGTCGGGCTCGGCCATCGCGGCAAGCTCCGGAAATCGCGCCAGGAGCGCATCGACCAGCGTCGCATCGGGATGCCCGGGCGCGGGATGCACCGTCATCCCGGCGGCCTTGTTGACGACGATTATTTCGTCGTCGGCGAACAGCACGTCGATCGGCGGCGCGTCGCCAGTCGATTGATGCGGCTGCGGCACAGTCGGCGGCGCAACCACGATCGCATCGCCGGCGCGCACCGCGGAAGCCGCCCGCGCCGCCGCCCCGTTGACGCTAACGAGGCCCGACTTGATCATCCGCGCAACCTGCGAGCGCGAGTACTCAGGCGCCAGATGCGCTGAGACGAATACATCGAGCCGCATCCCGGCGTGCGCGGGATCGACGATGAAGGTTTGTTTTGCGTCGAGCGCCATCGATCTTCACACTCGCAGCAATCTTTGAATCACGGCGCCGACAGTGCGACGGTCCGTGTCCGACAGAGTCCCGGCCTTGTGCTGGATCAATCGGTTGTCGAGGGTGAACAACTTCATCCGTACTTTCGAGGGTGACCGGAGTCCGGCACTTGCAGCGTTGATCCGAACGTCCATCGGCCACGGCGGATTCTCGGCGCTGGTGATCATTGCCACTACGGTGTGGCCGCTGTCGGTGTTAAACCCTTTCGCGGAGAGCGCCAACGCGGGGCGGCGCTTGTTTGCGCGGCGGTCGGTGAATGGGAATGGGACGACTACGACGTCGTACGGCTTACAGATCACGATAGGCGCGGTCGTCGTTCTCGGAGTTCCATTCGGACAGGGTGCCCTCGAGCGCGGATAAGAACTCGAGGTCGAGCGGTTCGGCCTTGCGGATTCGAACCGATCCGGCTTCAACTTCTTCGAATAGCACCGTATCGCCTGGTTTCAGATGGAGACTTTTCCGTACCGCGGCCGGAAATGTGGCTTGGCTTTTACTGGTTAGTCGGCTACTCGCAATCGGCCGAACCGAACGTCGTTTGTTGGCGGCCATCTCCGGACCTCCTACAGTAATACTCCCTTACTGTAATACGGCAATTCCCCGAGTGCAATCAGTCCCGGCTGAATTTCTACCGAAGGCTAACGGCGGCAACCAGCATTTCGGATCGATAACCAATTGGAATCGAAGTAGATATGCTCAGAGTTTGTGAATTTATTAGGCATCCGGGATTCCCTTCAGCAGGCTCAGCCTAGGCTCTCGCGCGGCAGAAGACGGCTGGCGCGGCCTTCCCTTTCCGTCATCCTGAGAGGCTGTGAAT
>JBOHWH010000069.1:0-1585 GCA_050736695.1 Binataceae bacterium (SeqCode)
GGACCAAGGATGCGCTTTCAACCTCCGCTGTCAGCGCGGGGATGTGCGCCAGGGTCGAGGCGCGTTCGGCGCGAGCGAGGGCAGCGCGGGCTGATTTCGTACGGATGCGCCGCATCGCGATTCCAGCAACAACTAATTCGTAGGCGGTCCTGAAAGCGGGCGGAAACGGCGCCGGGTCGATTTCGGCGAGCAGACGCTCGGCCTCGTTCAGGCGTCCGATCAAGAGCAGGCGCCGGACCTCAAGATACCTTGCATACGCCGCGTTTGCGTGGTCGCCGTGTTCTTCGAGCGTCGACCGCGCCGCGTCCAGAGCCTTGGCAGGCCAGCCCAAGTCGCGCGAGGCGAGCGCAATCTCGGCCTCAGCGACCACGCACCTCGCGCGAGCCACGGCTTCTTTGGGGCCGAAGGCGCGGGCCGCACTTCGCAACAACGTCTTCGCTCGTGCGAGATCGCCGAGCTGTGCCATCGCGATGCCTCGAAGCGCGAGCGCGGGCGCATCGTCGCGGAGGGCGACTCGATTCAATGCGCCGAGGGGATCACCGGCGGCGAGCGCACGAGCCGCGGCCGTGATCAGCGAGTCCATCGGAATCCCGCCACACTTGTCACTCCCACCCTTTGACGATCCTGCGTTAAGTTTACCTCGTGAGCACGAAACACCAAGTTATATCGAGATCTGAAGGAGCGATCAAGGTGAAATATGAAGATGCCGCAGGATCGAAAATGCCGTCCCCGCTCTTTATCGGCCGATGGACTCCGAAGATATTGTTTGCCCTCAAAGAGAGGCCTCATCGACATGGTGAGTTGCGCCGCCAACTTGGAAGAGTCTCCCAGCGCATGCTCACCAGAACTCTTCGCGATCTCGAATCCGCGGGATTAATCGCCCGGCGCGTGACGAGATCGAAGCCAATTGCTGTCGAGTATTCCTTGAGCAAGCTTGGAAGGACGATCATCGCACCACTCAAAGGTATGTGCCGGTGGGCAAAGCGATACCGCAAGGATGTGAGTGCGCACCTGCAACTTCCTGAAGCGCCCTTGCCGACGGCTGGTAGTCAACATTGAGCGGCGGTTGAAGCCCAACGGAATTCAAAATGAAAAACTCAGGCAATTGTTGCAAGTGAAGGACCTATGGTTCTCTGTTCAACCAGGTACACAGATGTTCCTAATTGCGCTGACGCGCAAAGGACTGGCAGACTAATGCCCGGCTGGATTGCCGTGAGTTCGGGTCGGCAAACTTAAGGATATGGTGAACGCCGAACGTAGTGTCGCTAACCAAAAGAAAGGAGACGAGATGAACATTGCAATAAAAACACCGCCAATCGTGTCGCCGGAGGAGTGGGAGGCCGCGCGCCAAGAGCTGCTGGTCAAGGAGAAGGAGTTGACCCGCGCACGTGACGCGCTGGCTGCCAAACGGCGGCGGATGTCGTGGGTTGCCGTGGAAAAGGCATATATGTTCGAGGGGCCCGAGGGCAAAGCGAGCCTGCTCGACCTGTTCGAGGGCCGACGCCAGTTGATCGTGTATCGCGCCTTCTTCGAACCCGGGGTCTTCGGCTGGCCCGAGCACGCCTGTCGCGGCTGTTCCCTGGGC